>CADABS010000044.1 GCA_902786245.1 uncultured Erysipelotrichaceae bacterium | reverse complement strand
CATTCAGACAGGATGACGGGTACGATGATGAAGTATACCTGTGGAAGGATCTGACCGAATAATAAGCGAAACTCCTGCATATTGTCATACAGTGAAGCCTCGTGATCTGTACGGGGCTTTGTTGTTAACAGGCTTTCTTTGTAAATTTAGTGATTATCATAGTTGTAATAACGAAAAAAGAAGAGGGACCAAAACCGTTTGTGTCGGCTCAGGTCCCTCATATCTCTATCAGTAATAACTTATTCACTTTGTGTCTCATGGCTTTCTGAACCCGTTCAACTGTTCTACCAGCAAATCATAATACTCTTCATCCAACGTGTTTTTAGCTGTCTCCAACGCTTTCTTGGCAAGCTCCACCATCTGTTATTGATTCTTCTGTAATAACTTCTTCTTTCTTTATTCCTGTCGGATCATTCTGCATAGGTTTCACCTGTACTGGATTTTCCTGCATAGGTGGTTCCTGCGCAGGTGGTGCCTGTACAGAAGAGGCACATGTGAGATCTTCATCATTCTTCGACTGAGGCGTTTCAAAGATCAGTCTCCAAGCTGCCCGTTTTCTTTTCTGGTGCGCCTTCGCACCAGATATCCGGCTGATTCAAGTTCCTTCAGAACACTTCTGATGCAGTCCGGGCCTTCCTGACAGATCCCGGCAAGACCTTTGACCGAATAGTGCCATTCATCCGGAAGGCTCAGAAAGATCGACAGCATTCCTTTCGCCTTGAGAGACAGGCTTTTATCCCGCAGATGAATGTTGCACATCGTGGTAAAATTTTCGTTTTTCTTCACTCGGAAGACTGCCATGAGTCGTTCCTCCTTTCTTTTCCGTATGTTCAGAAACAAAAAAACGGCCCCGAACCTTTTACAGTTCGAGACCGCCAATTACAAAGTATTTAGTTGTTATTCTGCTTCCGGCTCACCCAGATAGTATTTATAGAACATCAGATCAATATCCTTGAAGACATTGAAGATGACTTTAATCTGACTGCTGGTTTCCTCCAGATATTTCCGAACAGTTTCTACAGCAATCTCTGCCGCCCGCTGATTCGGAAACATGAATACACCTGTGGAAATACAGCACAATGCGAGAGTCTTGATATCGTTCTGATCCGCCAGTTCCATGATAGATCTGTAGCAGGAAGCCAGCAGCCGTTCGTTTTCTTTGGTCAGCCGACCCTGAACGATAGGACCTACCGTATGGATAATATATTTGCTCGGAAGGTTAAATCCCGGTGTGATCTTGGCTTGACCGGTAGGCTCAGGATAGCCTTGTTTTGTGATAATGCTATTGGTAAAGAGCCTTAACTCAATCCCTGCTTTCGAACCAAGAATGTTATCCAAACAATTGTGTAAATATTGATAGCATCCTGTGAATCCGGAGTTGGCTGGTAGTGTAACAGCGTCAACGGCAAGCCGGGACATATCTCCCTGCCAGATATAAAGCCTATTATCAGCTTTGATCGGTGTCAGATCTTCAATTTTGACAACGCCCTCCGCAAGGTTCTCTTCCGTCAGATACTCATCCTGTATTCTCAGGAACTCGGCATCTATAGGGTCCGGCATGCGGATATTCATAAGACCTCTCAGCAGATCTTTCTGACCTTGTTCGTCTTCAGGGATCTGAACACCTGCAGCGTCATTCCTTTCGTTCAGAAGCTGCTGGATTAGCCAGAGTCTCTGTTCTCCATGGGTCATATATATCAACTCCTCTCATCTTTGCCATTTCTACTATTCTATTGAAGGATTCCCGGCTTGGTTTCCTGCAGTTTTGATGGGTCTCCCATGAATTTACAGTACTTCTGCTCACTCCGATATATCTGGCAAAGGCATCAACTGTTAAACCGCATTGTTTACGGATTCTCCTTACCCATTCCTCAGAATCCTGCTTCTGGATCAGTTCCGTAAATGGATCTTTGTATATTTCCGGATGACCGTTTAGCGCATTCAGATCGATTCCTTTATTCGCCGCAGCTTTTTTTATTTCGGGGAACCAATATCTCATTGGTACACAGTTGCCAGCTTCCCATTCGCTGATTGTATTCCCTGACGTTCCGATCATCTCGGCAAATTGTTCCATGAACACTCCGTATTGAAGACGGATATATCTGATTTTATCTCCGCAGTCTGTTTCAATAAACTCAGCATACTCGTCTTTATAGAAATCGGGATCTTCATTCAGCTTATCCATGTCAATTCCGACAGAAACAGCCAGTTCCCGAAGCTTGTAGAAGTATTTTCTTGAGGGTTTGGTATTCCCTGCTTCCCATTGAGATATGGCTGATGTCGCGTTATCGAAACCCATCAATCGTCCGAAGTCTCCCATGAAGCATCCACAGGCTGCCCTGATGTTCCGGATCTTCTTTGGTATATCTCCCCGGATGAATCTCTTATAATCATCCACACAGTATTCTTCGTCCTGAATCAGTTTATTGAAGTCTAATCCTTTCTGCTCTGCAAGCATTTTGAGATGCAGGAACCGTCCATACTCGGGATGAATGTTTTTATACTCACATTCCCAGATTCCAACATTGGCCCTTTTTGTCTCAACCAGATCTGCAAATTCTCCCTGTGACATATGGTATTCATAGCGGATCCGCTTGATCCTTTCTCCATATCCAGGTTTACAGAATCTTGTGTATTCCGTGAGAAGATCATCAGGGTCGATATCCAGAACAGGAGCAAGCTTTACAGCATCTTCATAGAAAATTGGATTGAATCCTTTTTCCAGATTAACAACATACCAGATACTATCATGTCCAAGGATCCTGCTGATCTCTTCCTGGCTTAGCTGCTTTAATTCGCGATAATACCGTAGCTTTTCGCCAGGACTGGCATGTATCGACGGTTTCGGCAGGGAAATTGCTAACTCCAGTAATGTTCGTATGTCTCTTTTGATGATATTTACGCAAAGTGTGTGATTCAGTTCAGTATCGGATTATCGATACATGTATGCATCGGTACAAAGCATCCGAGCATCTGGGCATTGGCCGCATTCACAATGGCATCCGCTGCCAGTCTTGTAATATCCCCCTGCCAGATTGATATGCGCTCACCGAAAGGATGCGCACTGCCCTGTTCCCGGATGACCGGGATCTGTGAAACCTGTACGATGCCGTTCTGACAGTTTCTTTCCTGCAGGTATGCGTCCTGTACTTCCAGCACGGAAGGAGGCAGTTCCTTCGGCATCCGGATATTCATCAAAGACCGCAGTAATCTTCTTTTTCCTTCTGTATCTGCCGGTACTGCAAGATTCCGGTATGTCACGGAATCTTCTTTGAATTGCTCTGTGAGATAATCCAGACGTTCGTTCTGATTCATCTGTACCCTCCGTCAGTCCGTGCATTCAATGCGCAGATTGCGGAAATATCCGTCCGTTCCGATATCCACATACAGTCCCACTGCACCTGCGGCATCTGCTCCGTGTTTCATGCCGTTCACTTCCAGTACCTTTACGCCATCCACAAAGAAGACACCTCTGTCATCGCAGATCTCTGCTCTGATATGGCTCCACTGTCCGAGACGGATTGTATCCACGCTGTTTTCATATTCCGTGATCCCGAATTCCCGGAAATAGGAGAACGTATAGCCGGGATAAGAGAAATACTGGCATCCGTGCGCTCTGCGTACCGGGTCCGTGCAGTCTTTTCCGTTGGTGGGACGGATATAAAAGGATTCAAATTCATTGTCATTTTCACTGGCCCGGAATACGATTCCGATAAAGCCCCTGGCATACTCCGGCGCATCCGGAAGGAGTCTGCCGCAGACATCAGCCTCAATGACACCGTTATGGAATACTGTATCCCTGACTTTCAGATATGTATTCTCATCCGGCAGTTCTTTGTCTGTTTTGCATACCTGTACAATTCCATCTTCCGCAAAAACAGCCTTTGTATGAACTGCTGTAAAATTTTCTTTTCTCATTTCAATATCCATCATCTGTTCTTCCTTTCTTCATACAGGGTACCTGCCCGTATAAAAAAATACAGTACAGACTGCATTTGCACAAGAAGGCACCTTTTTGTAACCTGACTGTCTGTACTGTATTATTCGTCCTTGGGACTCCAGCTTTCCTGGAGTTTGCCGATCTGCAGCGTACCCGGCACCTTTACCGCAACCTGGTACTTGTCCTCATATACGATTTCACCGGGTGTATTCGTATATACGAGAAAGTAAGGGTGATGATACTTCTCCAGCAGCCAGAGCGCAGGACGGATCATCTTCAGCATTTCCTCGGCATTCTCGGTCTTGAAAAAGCAGACGACTTTTTCCTGGTTTTTGCACTGGGGCGGCCAGGGAAGTTCTTCCGCGAACCAGCTGTCGATCTCACGGTAGAGATCTGCGTCTTCCTGTTCCATCACATCATCCTGGATCATCTGCCAGCACATGCTGAAAATACCCTTGGCATACATCGTATTGGGTGCCAGCTCAAGACCCTGTATCCTGACATATTTATAGTTCATATGCCCCTCGCTTTCAGAACGGGCCGTCACCGCCCGTCATTATGCATGCATATCTGTCAATATCATCATAAAGGGGTATTTTCGGATATTTCAACAGATTTCCTGATCTTCAATGCGGATTTATTCCAGCCCGGCAGTAAAATCAGGTACACCTGCCCCGTTTACGATCCGCATGGCAGCAAAATGGTATTTGAGGTATTCTATTTATATGATTTGCTGTAATTTATTTAAGTGATTTGTGATTTCGTGCTTATTTGATTTGCGACTCACTCCCACTCAATAATGATTTCCTGCACGTAAAGTAAATACTTTACGTTTTGGTTTACTACATACGTCTATATCTACGCTATTCACTCACATCCACCTCGTTTACGATCCGCATGGTAGCAAAATGGTATCGGAGAGTGGTATCACTGAAAACGAAAATTGTTTCCTATCAGTCAAACAATTCCCCTTCTTTCATGAAACCGGGTATATTTATATGCTTGACACCGTTTCTTTTCTGGATGAGATCATTTCTGGTCAGCAGATATTTCGGATACCCATCCCGGATACTTTCAAAAGGACGGTACTCCCTGTTTTCTGTTTCAATGCTACTCATGATCGTCATTGCGACTTGGATATACGCATAATTCATTTCGTTGTCTCTTATGATAAAATCACATTCCAGTTTTCCGATCCTGCCTACGCTGACCATGTATCCCTTTGATTTTACATACTGGAAAACAATGTTTTCTAAAACCGGGCCATAGTTGATACGGTTGTCTGTGTTGTTCACAAAATAGAAAGACAGATCCGCCAGATAATACTTCTGCTCCCCATTGATCGACTTTTTTGTCTTCAGATCAAACCTTTTGCACTCATACAGGATTTTTGAGTCCAGAAGAATCTGAATATATCTTGTCAGTGTTTCTCTTTTGATCGTTGTTCCTGCTTTATGCAGTTCATCCAGAAGATTCGTTATACTGACAGGAGCTCCAAAATTATTGATGAGATAATTCATCACTTTGAAGAACACTTCTTTGTTATTGATTTTCTTTCTGCTGCTGATATCTTTTTTATAGATTTCCTGAATGACGCTGTCCACATATTTCCGTTTATCGCTGATATCCCTATATTCCAATGCTTTCGGGAACCCCCCTTCCAGGATATAGCTGTCCAGTTCTTTCGTCAGATCCGTATCTACAGGAAGACTGTAAAACTCTTTCATTTTCAAATACTCTTCAAACGTCAGCGTGAACATTTCAAATTCTATATATCTTCCCGTCAGTTCAGTAGCCAGTTCACCGCTGAGAAGATAAGAATTTGATCCCGTGATGAAGATAGAATATTCATCTTCAAGTCTGTACTCTTCTACTACAGGTTCGAAGTCCGAAACGTTTTGGATCTCATCGATAAACAGATATTTAATACCGGACGCAGTACTGTATTGATCAATAGCAGCTTCAAGCTGTTCAGGAGTTTTGATGTTTCTGAAGCCGCGTTTTCTTAAGTCCAGGAAAATGATGTTTTCCTGTGGCACGCCGCTCTCTGCCAATTCTTCTGCAATTGTATGCATCAGGCTGGATTTGCCGCATCTTCTCACACCGCTGATTACCTTGATCATGCCGGTATCATTATAAAATCCTCTGATTTTACTTAAATAATTCTCTCTTCTATATAATTTCATAAAAAGACACCTCACTATCATTATACTTAAGGTGTCTTTAATTCACAAGTTATGGGGGTATTATTTTATATATTTTTATTTTTTACCCCATTAAATGTGCTTTTACTCCCACTCGATCGTTCCGGGAGGCTTGGAGGTAATGTCCAGAGCTACTCTGTTGACGTGCTTGACCTCATTGACAATTCTTGTGGATATTCTGTCCAGAACATCATACGGGATCCTTGCCCAGTCGGCAGTCATACCGTCAATAGAAGTAACAGCTCTGACAACAACCGTATAATCATATGTTCTCTGATCTCCCATGACACCGACCGAGCGGATATCCGGAAGACAGGTGAAATACTGCCATATTTCCCTCTGCAGTCCTGCTCTGCGGATTTCCTCCCGCAGAATCGCATCGCTTTCTCTGACGATTTCCAGTTTTTCTTCTGTGATTTCACCAAGTACCCGTACACCGAGTCCCGGACCCGGGAACGGCTGTCTCCAGACCATTTCTTCCGGCAGACCGAGTTCTGTGCCGAGCTGACGGACTTCGTCTTTGAACAGACGGTTCAGCGGTTCAATCAGCTGGAAGTTCATATCTGCAGGAAGTCCTCCGACATTATGATGCGACTTGATCGTCTGGGCAGTCTTTGTGCCGCTTTCAATCACATCGGTGTACAGCGTACCCTGGGCCAGCCAGCGGATGTCCGTTCCCTGCAGCAGTTTCTTTACTTCATCGCTGAACGTATAAATAAACTCAGAACCAATGATCTTGCGCTTTTCTTCCGGATCGCTGACACCTTTCAGCCTTGTCAGAAAACGTTCCGAAGCATCAATGCCGATCAGGTTCAGATCCATGTTCCGGGAGAACGTATCCAGAACGGATTCTGCTTCTCCTTTGCGCATCAGACCATGGTCGATGAACATGCAGTACAGATTCTTTCCGATGGCTTTGTTCAGCAGCGCTGCTACTACCGAAGAATCCACTCCCCCGGACAGACCGAGCAGTACTTTGTCATCACCGACTCTGCGGCGGATCTCCGTGATCTGTTCTTCAATGAAATCTTTCATGGACCAGTTGTTTTCCGCTTTGCATATATTGAAAACAAAGTTTTTCAGCATATCCAGTCCGTATTCGCTGTTTCTTACTTCGGGGTGAAACTGTACGGTATAGATCTGCCGTTCTGCATTCATGCTTGCCGCATAGGGACAGGTGGAAGAAGACGCTGCAGACACAAAGCCTTCCGCCAGCTGTGCAACCTGATCGCCATGGCTCATCCATACCGTCTGTGTTTCCGGCAGTCCGGCAAACAGCGGACAGTCCTGAATCCTGATTTCAGCTCTGCCGTATTCTTTTTTATCACTGGCTCTGACACTGCCGCCGAGCATCTGGTGTGTCATCTGCATTCCATAGCAGATTCCCAGCAGCGGAATACCTGCTTCAAAAATGGCGGGATCGCATTTAGGCGCTCCCGGATCATAGACACTGTTCGGTCCGCCCGAGAAAATGATGCCTTTTACATCTCCCATTGCCAGGATCTCATCCAGTTTCATATCGCCCGGATGCAGTTCACTGTACACACCGAATTCACGAATCCGGCGGGCAATCAGCTGATTGTACTGACTGCCGAAATCAAGAACGATTACTTTGTCTGCCATAGACTACCTGCTTTCTAATATTGATTACTGTTCCAGAGAAGCTCTGACGAATTCCCTGAACAGCGGATGAGCTTTATTCGGACGGCTCTTGAATTCCGGATGATACTGCACTGCCGCAAAGAACCGGCAGCTGCTGTTCTCCACCGCTTCGACCAGTCTGCCGTCCGGAGAAGTTCCGGCAATGGTCATCCCTGCATCCGTAAACGCATCCCGGAAGGCATTGGCAAATTCATATCTGTGCCGGTGTCTTTCCGATATTTCCGTTTTCCCGTAAGCCTGCTGAATCAGTGTTCCTTCTTTGAGAACACAGGGATACGCACCAAGGCGCATCGTCCCGCCCTTATCGATCTCGTCATTCTGATCCGGCATGTAGTCGATGACCTTATGGGTGCTGTTTTCATCAAACTCATTGGAATGTGCATCTTTCCAGCCGAGTACATTGCGGGCAAATTCAATGACCGCAATCTGCATTCCCAGACACAGTCCGAGATACGGCACATCATGTTCACGGGCATACTTCGCCGAAGTGATCATTCCTTCGATGCCTCTTGGCCCGAAGCCGCCCGGAACGATGATTCCCTGCACATCTTTGAACAATGCAGGTGCTGTTTCATCCGTGACTTCTTCCGATTCGATCCAGCGGATATCGACATGCGTACCGCATTCATAGCCGCCGTGTTTCAGCGACTCGATCACCGAAAGATATGCATCGTGCAGCCGGACGTATTTACCGACCAAGGCTACCGTTATATTTTTATCGACATGATGAATTTTGTCCAGCATGGCGTTCCATTTTGTCAGATCGATCGGGGCAGGATCCAGATGAAGTTCCCGGCAGACGATTTCCGAAAGATTCTGCTTTTCCAGCATGACCGGTGCCTCATACAGATCTTTGACCGTTGTGTTCTCTATGACACAGTCCTTTTTGACATTGCAGAAAAGCGAGATCTTGGCCTTGATATCATCAGGAAGCTCCCCGTCGCATCTGGCAATGATGATATTCGGACGGACACCGAGATTCTGCAGTTCCTTGACGGAATGCTGGGTCGGCTTGGATTTGTATTCATCCGATCCGGGAATATAGGGAACCAGCGTCACATGGATGAAACATACATCCTCCGGATGTTCGATAGCGACCTGACGGATCGCTTCGATAAACGGCTGCGATTCGATATCGCCGACCGTACCGCCGATCTCGGTAATGACGATATCCGCTTCAGCCCGTACACCGACCGAGTAGATAAAGCGCTGGATCTCATTGGTGATATGGGGAATGATCTGCACTGTCTCACCGAGGTATTCTCCCCTTCTTTCCTTCTGCAGGACATTCCAGTAAACTTTTCCGGTCGTCAGATTGGAATAGCGGTTGAGGTTTTCATTGATGAACCGTTCATAATGGCCCAGATCAAGATCTGTTTCCGTTCCGTCTTCGGTGACGAATACTTCTCCGTGCTGATAAGGCGACATCGTTCCCGGATCGACATTGATATACGGATCAAGTTTCTGTGAAATGACTTTGTATCCCCGCTCTTTGAGCAGACGCCCGAGCGAAGCTGCAGTAATGCCTTTGCCGAGTCCCGACACGACACCTCCCGTTACGAATATAAACTTCATTTTTTCACCTCCCGAAAACAGGAAAAGAGGGCAATAAACCCAACGACTTCTGCGCCGTTTTTTTTATTGCCCTCTTTGACAGAACGATTATACATCCTGTATTTTTACACTTCAATACCCTTTTCGAAAAACATGCATGCAATTATGCTATGACGCCTGTCAGAACCGAAATCAGCACGGCAAGTGCCAGTGCGATCCGGTAGAAACCCAGCAGACGCATGTCATATTTTTTCAGATACTGCATGATGATGCGGATCATAATGACCGCTGATACAAACGCACCGGCAATACCGGTCAGAATGACCAGGATCCCTGCAAATCCGCCGGCTGTTTCCATCTGGATCAGTGCCAGAATACAGCCGCCGATGATGGCCGGAACCGACATGAACATATAGAATTCCGCAATGGCGGACGGGCTGATCTTCTGCAATCTGCCGCAGCTCATCACTGCCGCCGCCCTGGAAACACCCGGAATCATTGCCAGAACCTGCGCACATCCGAGAATGAATGCATGTCCGACGGATATCTGTCCGGCTGTATTGACAGACGGTTTCTCCTTCCGGTTTTCGATCCAGAGAATCAGACCGCCGAATATGACCAGGGAAATAACAATGATATATGTGGATGAAAGAACCCTGTGCAGATAGCGGTTCAGAAAGAAGCCAAGCACCGCACCCGGCAGAGATGCAGCTCCCAGCATCAGCCAGAGCCGCATGATACTGCTTTTCCTGTTCTCATCAATGTTCTTCTGGAACGGATTCAGCCGTTTTCCGTATACAAACAGAACAGCTGCCGCACATCCCAGCGGAATTACAGATGCGTAAAAACCTCTGAATGCCATATTCAATGTCAGATCATCCATGACATTCAGCGGCAGAAAAGAAGTCATCAGCGCAAAATGCGCCTCACTGCTGATCGGCAGAAATTCTGTTATACCCTGTATCAGTCCATACAGAACGGATTTCAATATATTCAGTATCAGCGTCATCTTTCACCTTTCAGTTATCTTCCGCTTTTTTCAATAGCTGCCCGGATCTTTTCGACAGCTGCCGCAAACGGATCCAGCGATGTCATCCTCCACATCCAGTTGGGAGAACCGACCGTACCCGGTGTATTCAGTCTGGCCTTATGGCCCATATGCAGCCAGTCAAACATCGGAATGATGACCATGTCTGCTTCGGAGGCAAGAGAGTAGTCTATGATATTGACCGGGAAGCTGTCAGCTTTGAAGCCATGTCTGTGCAGATATGCACGCATCCTTCTCTGTTCCTGCTTTGGCAGAGAACGGTACCAGGAAACGATCGGATCATTGTCATGTGTACCGGTATACACCAGCAGATGTTCTCGGTCCGGTTCTTCGCTCTGCGGCAGGAAGGAGAACTGAATGACCCGCATGCCGCGGAAGCTGTAATGATCCTTCAGTACGCCGACTTCCGGTCTGAGATCGCCGAGATCTTCCGCAACGACCTGCAGATCAGGCGCTTTCTCAAGCAGTGTATCAAACAATGCATATCCCGGTGCCTCGATCCATTCGCCGTCGATTGCCGTCGGGCAGTCCGCATTGATCTTCCAGTATGTATCAAACGCCCGGAAATGATCGACCCGGATAATATCGAACAGTCTGGAAGTATATGTCATACGCTCGATCCAGAAACTGAAATGATCTTTTTCCATATAATCCCAGTCATAGATCGGATTGCCCCATCTCTGGCCCGTCGCCGAGAAATAATCGGGCGGTACACCGGCGATAAAGATCGGTCTGCCGTCATCATCGAGCAGGAAGTTCTGCCGTGCAGCCCAGACATCAGCGCTGTCAATACCGACATAGAACGGAATATCGCCCATGATCTCAATACCGCGGTCATTGGCATACTGCTTCAGATCTTTCCACTGCAGAAAGAGCATATACTGCAGGAATACTTCATAGAGAATATCGTCATCAAACGATTTCAGATTCAGCTTGTTGTCTCTGGGCTGATTCTTTTCTTCTTCATTCCAGTCCAGCCAGCATTGCATTCCGTTTTTCTTTTTCAGAGCCATGAATACCGCATAGTTCTTTACCCATTCCTGGTAACTGAATGCGGAATAATTCAGATCCGGTTTGAAATTGGAATATGCTTCGCGCAGATACGGTTCGCGCATCTTTCTGATCTTCTCATATTCGATCGTTTTCGCCCGGCGCAGGAAGGAAGGGGCTTTTTCAATCAGTCCTGCTTCCTGCAGTCTGTCCAGCGAGATATAAATATCATCCATGGCATAGGATGAATACGGCTGGTATGGAGAATTTCCATAGCCCAGCGGATTCAGCGGAAGTATCTGCCAGATTTTGATTCCTGCTTTATATATCAGATCTACAAATCTATATGCCTCTTTGCCGAAAGATCCGCATCCGTGCGCTTCAGGCAGAGATGCGACCGGCATCAGAATTCCGGCTTTTTTCATAATGATCACCATCCTGTTATCTCTTACAAGTGTAAACGAAACTGTCTCTATTTTCCACTTGCCGGCCGCAACTGATTGAAAAAACGGCAGGGCATCCGCTGATCTGCCGTTTCAGATACCTTTTTCCTTAAGCAATTCCATGAATTTACGCGCACTGAATACAATATATGTATACTGTTTCCCATTCTTCAGACAGATGGTAAACACAGGGAAGAAGAATACATGTTTCAGAGAATACGTCTGTATATCTTCATATTTCATGACAATATTTCTGCATTCCGCTGAAACTGTAATCTTATTGGTTTTGTAAACAATTGCCTCATCATCCGCAATAATGCCGCCGCCAAGAATACCGTCATGGCAGAGACTTGCAATAAAAACTCTTTTCATATACGCCTCTGCTGCTATCATATCATGAATGCATGTCCATGGCTGCAGGATGCATTGCTCAGTCCCGCAGTACTCTGTCCATGGAATAGAAATGAAAGTAAATCGTATGAAACATCAGAATAACGATTTGTATTCCAAGCATGATCTCACAGCACAATGCAAATGACGAAAAATACGGTATACCCATGACATACAGTATGACGGACAGGATCATTCCAAGGCCGAACGTCACTGCACAGGCAGGTACCTGTTCCATACATATTATCTTTGATATGCACGATGCAGGTATCCCGTTCATCCGCAGGATCGTATATTCCCGTATCCTTCTGCAACTCAAACTGTTTTCACTGCTCTGCCGGGTATTTCCTTGCAACAATATGCAGAACAAATACCACAGCCTGATATCCGGCATCCGCTTTTTACTGTGATTGCAGAAGAAAATGAATATATACCGGTGATTCCGGATACAGATCTCTGCGGATATGAAAAAATGCAGCGGCTTTTCGGGAAGCTGCTGTATCTTGGAATATAATAATGATATAAGGAGATTTTAAACAATGGTCATTATTGAAATGGATAACGGCGGCATCATCAAAATCGAACTGGATGAAAAAGCTGCGCCGATTACAACAGCCAACTTCATCAAACTGGTAAAAGAAGGATTCTATGACGGTCTGACATTCCACCGTGTCATTCCCGGCTTCATGATCCAGGGCGGCGATCCCAACGGAAACGGAACCGGCGGTTCATCCGAAAGAATCAAAGGCGAATTCAAGGCAAACGGTGTTGACAATCCGATCAGACATACCCGCGGCGTTATTTCCATGGCCAGAGCCATGGATCCCGACAGTGCGAGCAGCCAGTTCTTCATCATGCACCAGGATGCACCGCATCTGGACGGCAACTATGCCGCCTTCGGCCATGTCACGGAAGGTATGGGTGTCGTCGATGAAATCGCATCCGTACGCACAAACATGCGCGATAAACCGCTGACACCGGTTGTCATGAAGCGCGTTTACATCGCTGAGTAAAGTAAAAATCCGGTCACCCGGATTTTTACTTTGCGCTTACTTAACGAGGTCTTTCAGTGTCTTGCTTGCCTTGAACTTCGGAGACTTCGAAGCCTTGATCTTGATCTTTTCGCCTGTTGCAGGGTTCAGACCTGTGCGGGCCTTTTTCTTGACGATGGAGAACTTGCCGAAGCCGTTGATGCTTGCCTCTCCGCCCTTCTTGATTGTCTTGGCGATTTCATCAAAGATGTAGTTGACTGCTTCATTGGCGTCTTTCTTTGTCATGCCATACTTAGCGGCGATATCTTCCGCAAGTGTCTTCTTTGTAATAACCTTCTTTTCTGCCATGTCCGGCCTCCTTTTTAAGTACCTTCGGTACTAATCTCATTTTATCTGTATTTATCGCCTTTTCAATACTGATACATGCAAAAAAGCCTTTAAAATAAGGCTTTTTTGTGTTTTTCATGCTTTATTTGCCCTATTTTGCTCTGCTTAAGGCATCCTTTACCGCTTCAATGATCGCTTCAGATGTGTTTGTGCACTTTGTCACAGTGTCGACATCCGGGCTGTTTGCTTCAACGATTCTGCCCGGCATTTCCGACAGTGCCCTGTCTGCGATTCCGGCTGTTTCCTGCTCCTCAATGATTTCAACCTGTTCGATTGCGTTGTGACTGACTGTCACTTCCACCGTGACCGGACCGTTGTTGCCTTCACCGGTACCGGTATATGTACCGGGTGTATAGGAAGGTACTGAGGAACATCCTGTCAGCGCCAGCAGAGAAACAAGCATACATATTTTCTTCATTTCTTTTCCCTTTCAGGATTCCGCTTCAGACAGACCGGTCGCGTAATCGATGCGGATGCCCGGCTGTACATTATGCACAAATATACAGAAACAGACGGATTCACCGGAATCTTCGGCGGAGTACGCTTCCAGCAGTACACCCCGGCATACCAGTTCATCGCCTATATATACCGGTGTCGATCTGTACAGGACGGGACTGCCTGTTCTGTGTATATAGGATATCGTCTGATATTCATACGGACGCATGCCTTCAATGTTCATATACCGGGTTCCGGTGATCAGATTGCGCGGATTGGCATTCTCTCCGGTCAGTCCGAATGCGATCAGATGGCAGCGGTTATACAGATAGCCGTCTTCGATCAGACCGTCATAGCGGGCATTATGATATCCGGAGGGATGAATATTCTGAATCGGTTCCCGTTCTTCCGAAGGCAGAAATTCCGTACTGATCATTGCAAATGCTCCGGTACATCTGCCGAGGCTGTCCAGTTCTCCGTATTCTTCGAACGGCTCTCTCTGCAGATCTTCGGGTGTAAAGAACGGCATGTTTCCGTTGATTTCCGTCACCGGGCTGTTTTCATATGCAGGGATTTCCTCAAAGCTGCCGGGATGGTCCGACAGTGTATGATCCGGCATTCTGTATGCGGCATAAACGCATGCAAGTATGACAGCTGCCGCAGCCAGTGTGCACAGGATACTGCGCATCGCCTTGACGGCTCTGTCTTCATATATGATCCTGATGAGCAGTGCCGCCAGAATCAGAAACCCTGCAATATACAACAGGATCACAAGATGCTTTGAAGCATTATCCAATATTGTCAACGTCGATCGCTCCGATCAGTTTTTCCATATATGCGCTGAATCTGTCCGATACCATATTGCCGACTTCATTGACTTCTTCATCGCTCAGCGGCTGATCCAGGATACCTGCCGCCATGTTGGTCAGTACGCTGAAGCCGAGTACAGGCATGCCCATATGGGCTGCCGTCAGGGCTTCTGTCACCGTTGACATGCCTACGGCGTCTCCGCCGAGAATCCGGATCGCCCGGATCTCTGCCGGTGTTTCAAACTGCGGTCCCTGCATGAAGAAGTAGACACCTTCATGGAAAACAAGTCCGGAGCCCTCTGCGCATTTTTCTGCCAGTGCCCGCAGGGAAGGTGTATAGATCTTGGATACATCAAAGAAACGCGGTCCGAATTCTTCCATGTTTCTGCCCCGCATCGGCGATGCGCCGGAGAACATGATCTGATCATTGATGATCATGATTTCTCCCGGTTTATAGTCCAGATTGACAGCGCCTGCCGCATTCGTCAGGATCATCACCTTTACACCGGTCAGTTTCAGCACCCGCACCGGCATGGCCAGTTCTTCAAAATCATATCCTTCATAGGAATGGAATCTGCCCGACATGCATATGACTTTCTTTCCGGCCAGCGTTCCGATGATCATTTTGCCGGCATGGGTGGCAATCGTCGAAACGAGGAATCCGGGGATTTCTTCATATGGTATGACAACGGGATTTTCGATCTTTTCTGCCAGCGGTCCGAGTCCGGAACCGAGAATCAGTCCGATTTCCGGCTGAAACGGCAGTTTCTTTTTCAGTGCATCCGCACATGCCTGGTACTGTTCAAATGTATGTCCTGCCATGGTTAATCCTCCCTGATCGTATGCAGTACTTTCAGAAGCAGCGCAGCGCTGTTTCTGGCTGCCTGGGCTTCAAATTCAGGATATGCCATCACCGCACTTTCGTCTGCTTTATCCGAAATCATCCGTATGATGACATATGGAATCTGATTCATATATGCGGTCTGGGCAATAGCTGCGCCTTCCATCTCGCAGCACTCCGCTCCGAAATGTTCCCGGATCCATTCTTTTCTTTCTTTTGTCCGGATAAACTGATCGCCGCTGGCAATTCTTCCTTCAAAGACATGGATATCCGGTGCTTCGCTGCGGATTGCCTGTATGCACAGGCTGCGCAGAGCTTCGTCCGCCGGGAATGCCTGGGTCCTGAAACCCGGTACCTGTCCGAAATCATATCCGAAGTTTGTGACATCCAGATCATGATGCACAGCCTCTGTTGCGACGACCGCATCGCCGATATCGATATCCGCATTCAGCGATCCGGCAATACCGGTATTGATCAGATGGGTTACATGGAAACGGTCGATCAGAATCTGCGCGCATACCGCTGCACAGATCTTCCCGATACCGCAGCGGACAACGACCGTATCCGCAGATCCGATCTTTCCTTCCGTAAATGTCATCCCTGCAACTGATGTTGTTTGGGGATTTTCAATTGCTTCGGCAAGAATGGCCACTTCCTGATCCATCGCGCCGATAATACCTGTTTTCATACGCAGCCTCCACAGAATTTATATACGCATCCATTCTATCACGTTCCCGGTCATTCCCCTGTGCGCATACCGTAAGAAATCCTTAAAACGAATTCCCTGCAACTCTGATACAATACTGAAGTACGGAAGGTATATGCAATGAAACTGAAATCACTTCTGAAAATACTGATCGTGCCGCTGCTTCTGTTTGCGGATATGACATCTGTCCATGCCATGGACAGCGATCCTTCGGTGACAGAAGGACTGTATTCCGATTATGCCATCCTCCTGGATGCACAGACCAATCAGGTCATTTCGGAAAGAGGCGCGGATGAACGTATATACCCGGCTTCCATGACCAAGATGATGACGGCAATCGTCGCAATCGAATCGGTCAGCGATCTGTACCAGACCGTTACAATCACCGATGAGATGCTCGACGGTCTGTATGAGATGAATGCCAGCGTTGCCGGATTCATGACCGGTGACAGCCCGACTGTTCTCGATCTGCTCTATGGCGTAGCCCTGCCTTCCGGCGCAGACGCATGCCATGCCCTGGCCTATTATATTTCCGGATCGGAAGAGTCATTCGTACGCCTGATGAACCAGAAAGCTGCAGAACTCGGGATGGCAAATACTTCCTTCATGAATACCAGCGGTCTGGATGATGAAAATCACTATACAACGGTCAGAGAAATGGCAGTGCTTCTGCAATACTGCATCCAGAATGAAACATTCTGCGATATATTCTCCACTGCTTCCTATGTCACTTCGCCATTGGCATCGTATCCCGGCGGGATGCCGATGAGCTCCACGATCTGGTCGACTGTGGACAGTTACGGCTACTATATGCCCGGCTTCATCGGCGGAAAGACCGGATTTACCTATATTGCCGGACACTGTCTGGCCTATTGGGCAGAACTGAACGGAATGAAACTGATCGGTGTGACCGCCCATGCGGATACAGGCATGTATGAACCATCGCATATCGATGATGCCTCCACCGTCCTGGTCCGGATGGAAAACTGGCAGCGCAGTGTTCTTCTCGAAAAAGACCAGGTCATTCATACCGTGACCGTGCATCATAAAAAATCCGATGAAACCATCGAAGTCAGAGCACCGCTGACCGAAGTACTGGATATTCCCGCAGATGAAAGCGTACAGATGAACTGCACGATTCCTGCGGAAGTCAATGCCGGTCTGCATGAAGAAAAACTCTATGGCAATTTCAGTATCACCCAGGGTGACAGAGTTCTGTATTCGGAAGATCTCGCAGTGGTGATTCCAAGAGAAAAAAGCGGTTTTGCCCGCTTCGTTCTCTGGCTCAGGTCCATATTCTGAAGCGCTCAGCGCTTCTTTTTTTCAATCAGTTTCTTCTTGTTCGATGCCACCCAGCGCATCCGCCAGGATACCGGCAGAAGCCGGACTGCCTTATTCAGGAATCCCGGCACCAGTACTGTCTTTCTGCCGTTCAGGCGTTTATATGCATACAGCGCGCATTTTTCTGCACTCATGGCAGTTCTCGGCCGGGGCACGCCGCTTTTGGTATAAAACGCGGTATCGACCGGACCGGGACAGAGACAGTGCACATGGACACCGTATTCCCGGGCTTCCTGGGCTACTGCCCTGGTATAGCTCAATACAAAGGATTTGGACGCATAATACGATGCTATATAGGGACCGGGCTGGAATGCACCGGTAGATGCCACATTCAGAATGATTCCGTTTCTTTTTTCGCACATGTCTTTGAGAAACAGCTTTGTCAGTGTCATCAATGCCGTGTTATTGACACCGATCAGTGCTTCATCCGCGGCTGCCGGGATCTGCCAGGATACTTCTGTATAGCCAAGACCCGCACAGTTGATCAGTACGTCTACACCGGCATCTTTGAATTTTTCATACAGTACGGACCCGCTGCCGCTGACGGAAAGATCGATCGCGGCTGCTTTGACTTTTGCATGATATTCCTTCTGCAGCATATGCACGGCATCGCTCAGCTTCATCATGTCTTTGGCCGCAATAATGACTTTATGGCCGTCCGCCGCAAAAAGTCTGGCAAATGCCAGACCGATGCCTTCCGATCCGCCTGTAATCAGTACTGTATGCATTGTCTCAGATATCTTCTTTCTGTGTCAGTTCTCCGCGTATATCCCGTTCCATATTGAATTTGATCCGTTCAATATCTTCATATACACTGAACAGATAATACAGTTTGGCAACTGCTGCTTCGGTTGTCATGTCTCTGCCGCTGACGGCCCCGGCCTGCCGCAGTGCGCTGCCTGCCGCATAGGCACCGGTATCCACCGTTGCCTGCGGACACTGCGAACATACCGTCAGAATGATATTGTTCTTTCTTGCCTTTTCCAGAAGCGGCAGAAGTATATCCGTGTTATCGGGAATATTGCCGGAGCCGAATGCTTCCAGGACAATTCCCTTCATATTTTCTGTCAGAATCGGTTCAAACAGATCAAACCGGATACCCGGGAAAACCTTGATGACACCGATCGGAACATTGCTGAGGGGTACAAAGGAGAAGTCTGTTCCCCGTGTATGCAGAAATGCCGTTTCGTTATACTGGATCGAAATGCCGGCAGAAGCCAGCTGCGGATAGTTGGGTGAAACAAATGCCTGCATGCCGTCGGCTGAGTACTTGGTTGCCCGGTTTCCCCGCAGCAGCAGTCCGCCGAAATAGATGCATACCTCCCGTACTTTTCCGCTTCCGGCAATGATCATGGAAGTGATCAGGTTGTCTCTGCCGTCGCTGCGGGTTTCGCACAGCGGGATCTGCGATCCGGTCAGAATGACCGGCTTGCGCAGGTTTTTCAGCATGAAAGACAGTGCAGATGCGGTATAGGCCATGGTATCCGTTCCATGCAGGATCACGAAACCGTCATATTCACTGTAGTGATCGGAGATGAGGCGGCCGATCAGGTTCCATTCCGCTACAGACATCCTGCTGGAATCCAGCAGTTTTTCTGTTTCCATGAAATCCCATTCCGGCATGCCCCGGGCTTTCAGGGAATCCATATGGAAAACCGCCTGCCGGAAATACGCTCCGTCCGGCTGGTATCCGTTCTCTGTGCGTGTCATGCCGATCGTTCCGCCGGTGTGTACCAGTAATATTCTGCTCATAATCTTCCTCTGCATGCATCATATCATGAATCACTGCCAATCCCGGAGGATCTCCGCAGCTTCTTCGATAAAACCGGAAATCACCCGGTTTCCTTTCTCACTCAGATGCCTGCGGTCAGCCGCAAAGCATTCCGGATCAAAGCTGTACAGATTCCGGTGATCAATGATCCTGATATTCTCTGCTTCCAGCAATAATGGATCAGGACCGGATGCGTCCGGTGAGATGATGATCCATACCGCTTTTCTTCCTTCCAGTGCTGTATTGATTTTCTGTAAATCCTCTTCTGTTACAGTATCTTCCGGTCCGCTGACAAGAAGAACCCGGTCTGCCATCCGGTGCTGTTCCTGCAGGGCATTGATTTCATCGCTGATCTTCTGAAGAGACTGTTCCTGATCCGCATAGACAGTACAGTGTTCCAGAGATGTCTGCAGAAGATCCGCCGCACTGAGAAGAACCTCACTGCCGAATAGCGCGATCCGCTGACGCTGTCTTTCTTCCAGCTGATCATCGATGATATTCTCTGCCATTGTTTCCTGGATACAGCGGATATATGCCTGTCTTCCCTGCCATGTCAGATGGATTCCGTCGGGAGCGAAGTATTCGCCGTGTTCCATGGAATAGCCGTCCCAGTCTACCGCTGTTACATTGTCATATTCCTGATCCAGTGTCTGAATCGTATCGGTATTGTAAAACTGCCAGTTGTTTGTCGTTGTGATCCAGTATACCTGCCTGTTTCCGCACATTTCCACGATCTGCCGGCACAGATCCAGCGGCAGGATGCCGTTGGTACCGATTCCGATCAGAACATTGTCTTTCAATGTACCATCGGCAGTTCTCTCTGCAATCATATTGTACAGGACAAAATGTGCCCGGCTGACAGCCGCATCGAAGTCTCCGTGTACAAACGCTTCCTGCAGTGCCTGGGCCGCTCCCAGCATGACCGAATCTCCGATCCCGCTGACCGGCAGATCCGGTACACCGGCAGTTTCAATCATGGCATCCGTATCCTGGCGCAGTTTCTCATCTTCTTCATATTCCTGCATATATGCATCCTGCATCAGAGGAAGCACTGAACGGTTTGCCTCAATATGCTCTGCAATTGCCTGCAGTTCAATGGAAGGATCTTCCATTGCCTGATATGCTGTCCAGCCCCGGTATGCGGGTATACACAGCATTGCGGCAAGCAGACACTGCACTGCGATGATTTTTGTGCGTCTGAAATCAAACGAAAAGATACAGCGGAGAACCGGACCGGCAATGGCTGCTGCCAAACCGTATTCCGGACCGAAGATGAACATCAGCGGCAGACAGACGATCACGGTTTCATACCAGCAGGAACCGTACAGATCCAGCAGGTTCCATATGACAGATTCCGTATATACCGGACAGCCACAGAGATACAGACATCCTGCACATACCGGCAGGATCAGCCAGGTATAGGGAATCTGCGCATACAGCAGCCAGGCAGTGATTCCGGCCTGCAGGATTGCAATAAGATATTTCAGTCTGCTGTTTTTCGGTTCAGGAGGAATGCATCCGCAGCACATGCCTGTCAGGATCGAAAATGCATATTTCCAGACACTGTAGGTACCGTCCTGTACAGAATATGCATAGACTGCCATGGCGGCGGCACAGATGCCTGTAAGAACTGCAGGCGCTGCTTCGGATTTCTTTTTCAGCATCTTCGCTGCCTGTCCCAGCAGCACGGCCGCCGGCCAGATCCGCAGAATGAGCGAAGATACATACATCCAGTACAATGGCGAAGATGTGCTTTCTCCGGTTTCAAGATACGTATGGTATGAACATTGCAGCACTGCGGTGATTTCGTGCTGCAGATACAGCCAGAAATCATCCGGTCCGAACGATGCGGCAGTGATCATCGTCACCGCCAGCCCGCAGAGACCGAACCGCAGGATTCCGGAAAGCAGGATCTGCATAAACGGCTCATCATCCTGACGGATACGGCAGCTCAGATCCGCTCCCTGCAGCACAGACAGAACAATGACCGCAGAAGCAGCCGGACTGCCTGTACGGGAAAGCAGAAAAACGGTCATGCATACGACGGCCATGATGCCTGTATTCTTCAGATGAAATCCGGTGCTGTTCATAGCAGAAATTATAGCAGTATCTCTGACGGCAGAGTATATGCCCCGCAGGAAAACAGGATTTGCCCTATAATAAATGTATTAGAAATGGAGGTCATTCATTTATGACTGTAACAAAATATGTTCCTTACGATGAACGTACCGGCAATGAATCCATTGTCTACTTCACCCGTGATCTTTCCCCGGCAGGTATCCGCAAAGCCTACGAAAAGGTCAATGCGAATATCTGCGGAAAAACCGCCATCAAGCTGCATACCGGCGAAAAGAACGGACCGAATATCATTCCGAGCAGCTGGGTAAAAGAAGTCATGGAAAATGAGCCTTCTCTGAAAGATGCATCGATCGTTGAAACAAATACCTTCTATGTCGGCGACCGCTATACGACCGATCTGCACCGGGAAACACTGAAGGTCAACGGCTGGACATTCTGCCCGGTCGATATCATGGATGAAGACGGAACGGTCGATCTGCCGGTCAAAGGCGGCAAATGGTTCGATCATATGACCCATGGCTCGCACATGACAGATTATGACTCCATGTTTGTTCTGACCCATTTCAAGGGCCATACCATGGGCGGCTTCGGCGGTGCCAACAAGAATATCGGCATCGGCTGTGCGGACGGCCGCATCGGCAAAGGCATGATCCATGCCAAAGACGGCAATGACTGGGGTGTTGTCCAGGAAGAACTGATGGAGAAGATTACCGAATCCACCAAGGCAACCATCGACTTCTTCGGCGACAATATCACCTATGTCAATGTCATGCGCAACATGTCCGTATCCTGCGACTGTGAAGGAACAGCGGCTCAGCCTGTCGTTACACCGAACGTCGGCATCCTGGCTTCGACCGATATCTGTGCAATCGATACCGCATGTGTCGACCTTGTCTATGCAATGACAGAGAAAGATCATCATGATCTGGTCGAGAGAATCGAAACAAGACACGGCTACAGACAGCTTACCTATATGCATGAAATCGGCATGGGCAACAGCAGATATATTCTGATCGACCTGGATAATGACGAAGTCAGAATTACGCCTGCCAAAGCCGTGGAAGGTGTCAAGCCGTTCAAACTGGTCAAATAATGAGACAGGAAATTCTGGTGATCGATGCCCAGGGCGGCGGCATCGGCAGACAGATTATTCAGCAGGTAAAAAAAAGAATGCCGGGCTGCTTCATTACGGCCGTCGGCACAAACAGTACTGCGACTGCCAATATGCTGAAAGCCGGAGCGGATCAGGGCGGTTCCGGTGAGAATTCCGTCATCGTCACCTGCCGCAGCGCTTCGGTCATTATCGGTCCGATCGGCATTGCCATCGCGGATTCGATGCTGGGTGAAGTCACCCCTGCCATGGCTGCAGCAGTCGGCCAGAGCAGTGCCCACCGCATTCTGATTCCGTTCAATCACTGCGGTTCCGTCATTGCCGGTGTGGAAGACAAAAACACCGGAAGACTGGTGGAAGCCGCTGTCCGTGAACTGGAAGAATATCTGCATCAGTAAAATAGGGTAGAGGGGGATTATTAGTCCCGCCCCTCCCATTGCACCGTACGTACGGGTCTCGTATACGGCGCTACATTTGTATTGTCATCACGACTTGCT
>CADABS010000043.1 GCA_902786245.1 uncultured Erysipelotrichaceae bacterium | reverse complement strand
CTTTTACGTAAAAAAAGTCAGAAAAAAACACCCATACTGTTTTCAAGTATGAGTGTGTTCGTCATCCGTTCAGCACAAGCTTAACTTAATGACATTGCTTTTTTCAGGTTCTTTCAGATTACTTAATTGAAGGTTTTAACCGGCATGACAAGCTGCAGAATGTTGTCATTATCAGGCGAAGTAAGAATGAACTGTTTCATCTCTTCCACGAAACTGATTTTGATCTGCATATCCGGAATTGCCTTGGCAGCTTCCATGACGTACATCGCCGTAAAGCTGATATCCAGCGGTTCGCCGGTATAGCTGGCAGCGAGCTGTTCATAGGATTCGCCGATTTCCTGGCTCTTGTTTGTCAGAACGACTTCATTTTCAGAACACTGCAGACGGTTGACGGAGACATTGTCATTCTTGATGAATGTCGTACGGTCAATTGCCCGGATCAGATCCATTCTGTTCATGACAAGGAAACGGGTGAATGCCTTCGGAATGATGGAAGACGTATCCGGATATTTGCCGTCCAGCAGTCTTGTCTGGAAGAGAATATCGCCGGAGATGAACTGTGCCTTTTTATCATTCAGCGCGATCTTTACCGTATCCGGATTATTGACAAGAACCGTGCTCTTGACTTCATTCAGGCTCTTGGCAGGAATCGTAATATTGAAAGACGCATCGCTGACCAGTTCCATTTTCTTCTTTGCCATTCTGAATGTGTCCGTAGCTGTAAATGTCAGGACATTGTCACTGAGATTGACATTGACACCAGTGAAGATCGGACGTGTTTCCTTGACGGAAGCAGCGAATACCGTTTCATCGATTGTCTGCAGCAGATCAGCCGTCGGCATGGAAATGGAATTGACAGGTTCACTGAAATCGACAGAAGGATAATCATTCGGACGCATGCCGTTGATCTTGAATGTTGCGGCTACACCGGTAAACTTGGTCAGGGCACCGTCGATGATTTCAATATTGATCATATCGGAATCCAGTTTTCTGACGATGTCGTTCAGATATCTGGCATCGATCAGAATTGCGCCTTCTTCCATGATCGTCAGATTGTTTTTATCATTCTTCTTTAAAGTAATGAAGATACTGATATCTGCGTTGGATCCTGTAATCAGCAGTGCATCATCTGCTGCTTCGATTTTAATGCCGCGCAGGGAAGGAAGCGGTGAGTTCTGCGAGATTGCGTGGGAAGCTGTCTGAATTGCATTATAGAATTCATTTTTTGAAATTGAGATTTTCATGCCGGATTCTCCTTTATATAAATAATTACTCAGAAGAGTTATTGTTATTAAGTCTGTGGATTTGTGGAAAACTCTTCAAAACCCTTTAAATACTGTATCATTCTAGCATTTCATAATGTGGAATGATAGTTGATAAAAATGTCAGTAACTCTTGATCTGCGATTCGATTTCATTGACCGCAGCTGCGAATAAGGTATCCGTCTGTATCAGTTTTTCAACTTTTGTACAGGCGCTGATGACAGTTGTATGATCCCTGCCGCCGAATTCATCGCCGATCTTGATATAAGGCAGATCGAGAAGCTTGCGGCACAGGTAGATGGATATATGCCTTGCATTGGCAATATTCTTCGTCCGGGTCTTGGAAGTGATCTGCTGGCGGGTCAGACCGTAATAATCCGCTACCGTCTTGATGATCTTCTTCGGCGAAAGACCTGTTTTATCCGAAACAACTGCCTGGTTTTTCAAAGCACTCATGACAGTTTCGAATTTGATGACGCTGCCGTCCGGCTGGAACTGGATGGCATAGAACAGAACCCGGTTCCAGGCACCTTCCAGATCTCTGACATTGCCCGAGAAGTTCGATGCAATATAGGAAAGACCTTCTTCATCGACTTCATCGATGCCGTATCCGCTCTGCTTGATCTTCATTTTCAGAATTGCCAGGGATGTTTCGAATTCCGGGGAATCGATACCGACGGAAAGGCCGCTGTTGAAGCGGGAAATCAATCTGTCTTCCAGACCCTTGATTTCCTTCGGCTGCCGGTCAGAAGCCAGGCAGATCTGCTTTCCGTTGCTTACAAGCTCGTTATAGATGGTAAAGAAGATCTCGTGTGACTTTTCCTTGCCGGCGATAAACTGAATATCGTCTACCAGCAGGAGATCGAGGCTGTACATGAATTTCTTGAATGCATCGATATTGTGATTGGCAATGGAGTTGACGACCATCTCAACGAATTTCAGAGATTCAATATAATAGACCTTCTTTGTCGGATCTGCCTTCATGACATAATTGCCGATTGCCATCAGAAGATGCGTTTTGCCCAGACCGGAATTGCCGTAGATAAACAGAGGATTGAATTTGCCCGGCAGCAAAGCACAGGCAAGCGCAGCTGCCTGGCTCTCACGGTTGCAGTCGCCGACTACGAAGTTATCAAATGTTCTGTCTTTCTGAATCGGTGTGGACTTGAATATACTCTCGTCAAAAGGCTGTTCGCTTTCGCTGTACTGGCTGACGGATGGAATTTCCGAATCCTGATATACTTCCACCAGCAGCGGTCTTTCCAGATCCAGTATATCCATCAGACTGTGGTTGATGACGTCTGCCTGGCTCTGTACCACCTGCTTTGCGACAATATTCGGCGCTGTGATGACTGCTTTCTCATTGGTGAGACTGTGCAGTTCACAGGGCTTGTAAAAGTTGTTTACAATCTCCGGTTCTATATTTCTGTTTGTATGCAGATACTGAAGAAGCTGATTCCAGACTTCTATCAGATATTGGTCTTTAACCTGTGTCATAAATCCTGATACCTCAAAACTTCCAATATGAATGCATACTAAATTTTAAGCATGTACAGATAGAAAATCCACAATAAAAATGTTGATAAAAAAATTATCCACAATGGAAATAAATGCATAAAAAGCCTTATATAAAGGTAAATTTAAGGTTTTCCACAATTTTCAACATTTTTTGAATGTTAATAAAATGTTGATAAATTATCAACACTGTTGAAAACCGGAAAAACAGTGGAAAAAATAAATACAAAACGATTATTCAACAATCTTTCAACATTCAGAAAAGCCTTTATTTAAGGCATATTCTTGTGTTTTCAACAGTTTTCCACAATTGTTGAAAACTGCCGTTTGTGGAGTGTTGAAAAAGTGTTGAAAAAAAGAACTGTCAGGTTATGACAGCTCTCATTTTCAGATATCTTCTTCTTCCGTTTCTGTGGATAACTCTGCATCATCCACATAGCGGATGCAGATGTGACGGTTCGCCGCAACACCTTCCGATTCGGTCTTGATATTGCGCCAGTCATTCAGTGTCTTGTGAATGATCTTTCTCTCATCATTCGGCATCGGATCAAGCTCAACATCGACATGTGATCTCTGTACCTGCTTGGCAATTCTCTTTGCCATGGCTCTGAGCTTGGAATAGCGGTCGTCTTTGTAATGGTTGATATCGATCAGTACATCGATTCTCTTTTTGAATTCGGAGTTGACTGCAGCTCTGACAACAGTATTGAAAGCTGCCAGTGTCTTGCCCATCTTGCCGATCAGAACCGCATTGTTGTCTGCGTTCAGGTTGACGATGAATCCGTCTGTTCTTTCTTCGATTGCGACTTCAATATCCTGATCGATGCTGGTGAAGAAATTTCCGAGATAGTCAAACAGGAATTCCTTTACATCATCCATGCAGAATACTTCCGCAGTAACGGATTTTCCGATACCGAGAAGTCCTTCTTTTTCTTCTGTTACGGTGTAATGAAGATCTTCAACAGCACATCCTTTTTCTTCGGCAGCAGCTGCGAGAAGTTCTTCCAGTGTTTTTGCTGTATAAACGGTCATGCTCTGGCACCTCCCTTAGCCTGTCTGTCGTCGATAATCTTCTGTGTAATCAATGTTTTGACAATCTGTACAAGAGAATTGATTGCCCAGTACAGAGACATGGCTGCCGGCCACATCAGACCGAATACCATGATCATGACAAGCATGTAATACTGCATGAACTGATTCTGATTCTTTTCCTGACCTTTATGCTTGGAAGGCTTCTCTGCTTCTTTCTTCTTTTTGATGATTTCCGGAAGCTTCATGGAGAAGAACTGGGAAGCACCCATAACGATGAACAGGATCAGATAGCCGATGCCGCTCATGTCGCCTTTCAGCAGCTGCTGGATACCGGCCATTGGTGTTGACTGCAGGCTCATTCCGAGGAATGTACCCGACTGAACCGCCCAGGATCTGTGAACGGACATATACATTGCAATAATAACCGGGAACTGCAGAAATGTTACAAGCAGTACGGAAGCAGGATTGATATCGTATTTCCGGTACAGTGCCTGCATTTCCTGGGCCTGACGCATCTTTGATGTTTCATCATCGCGGCCTTCATATTTTCTCTGGATGCGCTCCATTTCAGGCTGCACCAGCTGCATCTGCTGCTGGGCAATGGAAGACTTCATTGTAGCGGCTGCCAGAATTGCATTGACAGCGATCGTAACCAGGGCGATTGCACCGCCGACACCGATCGGTCCGGAAAGCTGGTTGATCAGCCAGGCAAGAGGCCAGACGAAGATGGCACTGAACCAGTTTTCATTGGCCATGACATCCGAGAAACTTGTACGGTAGGTATATCCGTTATCCAGAGCTTCATTCCAGATATAGATGACCTGGTTGTTCTCATCATGCGGTACCGCACATCCAGCTGCAGATATCAGTACTACTGCAAATACTGCCAGTAACAGTAACTTTTTTGTACGAGAGGTAAACTTCATATCTTCTCCTTATAATTAATATAGAACTACTACATTGTAGCTTTTAGTAACAGTTTTTCCAAGTTCTTTTTATTTTCTTCAAAACGCAGGGATTTATATCCGTAACGGACGATCAGAATACCGTCCGCAGGATAGTTTTCAAAGTCGATCAGATCCTGACACATCATCCGGACCTGCCGTTTGATTTTATTTCTTTCCACGGCATTGCCCATCTTCTTTGACAGAGAAATGCCGATCCGGGCCTGCTGTTCCGCCCGGGCTGTATGATAGAAAACAAAAGATGCATTGACAGATTTTCTGCCGGTATGAATCAGCTTCTGGAACTCCTGTGACTTTCTGACCCGATTGATCTTTTTCATAGACAGTTTAAAAAAAGCTGCTTTTGGCAGCTTTGTTAAGCAGATAACACCTTTCTGCCCTTCGCACGGCGTCTGGCAAGAACTTTACGTCCTCCGGCAGTTGCCATACGAGCTCTGAAACCATGAGTGGCTTTAGCCTTCTTCTTGCTTGGCTGGTATGTTCTCTTCATTCATGCCACCTCCAATCAATTTATACATGTAGAAAACAAACGCGGATATATATTACGTTGTAAAGGGCTTTTTGTCAATAATACTTTTCCTGCATGTTCTTCAAAAAGGCAGAATTCATAAGAAAAAACAGGATATTTCCTGTTAATTCGCAATATTGAAATATTCTTCAAATGTCAGATCCGGTGATTTCTCATACATCGCAGACGCAATGTCTTTTCCGACATATCTGTAATGCCAGGGAAAGTACGAATATCCGGTGATGCTTTCCTTCCCTTCCGGGTATCTGAGAATAAAGCCGTACTCATGGGCATGTGCATACAGCCATTTGCCTGTATCGGTTTCCGCAAAGGATGCGCTGATGCCCAGTCCGGTCGGTTCATTTGAGAAATCGACTGCCAGACCGGTCTGATGTTCGCTGTAGCCTGCTTTCGGTGTTGTCTTGGAAGCTTCCGCTTCACCGACCAGTTTTGCCCTGGCCAGGTAATAATCTTCCTGCGTATCATAGGAGATATAGCCGCCGGTAAGATAGATGGGTATTTCCGCCTCATTGGCCGCATTGATCAGCTCCTTCAGAGAATCAGCTGCCTTGGCACTGACCTGAATGACTTCACCGGTACTGTTCACATAAGGCTCCGCCAGATCGGAAGGCACATAGTCTGCCGGCAGGGAATGGTATTTATCCACCAGAACCGTAACACTGGAAGGTTCTGTCAGTTCAGACGGTAGCGGTTCGCTGCTGTTTGTCTCTTCCGTGCTGTTTTCATCAATGGCCGGCGACGGTGCATGTGCTTCGATCGGATGGCTCCGGGACCAGAGCGAAATCCCGAGGAGTATGATAAAAATACCCAGCAGAACGGTAAGTATTTTCTGTATACTGGGCGTCTTATATTTTCTGTTCATCTGTCTGTTTTTAATTCTGTCTGTCATATGCTACCGCGATGCATGTATTTTAGCATATTCACAGCATAAGGGAAAACAAAACGAAGCAGTTTTAAATTAAACATTCAAAGTCTATAATAACAATACTGAAGCGGAGGTAATGACGATGCTTATTAATGTACTGATGTATGCACTTATGGTATACCTTATGTTCCGGATGTTCAGATTATCCAAGAGGAACAAAAAGAATCAGCAGCTGATCAAGATGGTCAATACGATTGAAGATGAAGCATTCTTCGATAACTGCGATGATTATATCAATACGATCCAGGATATGGTTTTTGAGAACAAAGCCAGAATCATCAAGCTTTGGGGCATGACCTACAAGCACACCTATTACGGCTTTGAGCAGCTCCTGGAAGATATCAATATTGACTGCCTGTTCAATCCGAAAACCGGCGGTATTGCCGAGAATGAAGATTCCTTCTTCTATATGTATCTGGCAATTCCGAATATGCTGTATGCGGATAATGAAATCGAACGCAAGGCGATGGTCTTCGAAAAACTGGCTCCGTATACGGACAGACTGAACAGTGAACTCAGCAAGGTAATCGGTCTCTGCTGCGAAAAATACTATCAGAATGAAGGCGACCGCGGCGAAGAGTTCTACAAGAAGGTCATCGACGGCGATTACGGCGGATATAAGTATTCCAAGAGTCTGATCGGTCTGTACAAGATGATCTGCAACGCGATGCTGATCAAAATCTGCAGTGAGCGCGGAGAAGATGTATCGGAATATGACGGACTGTTCCGTTCCTTTGCACAGACAGGTGTAGGCAAGCGCTGGTGCAAGGCAATCGATCTGGAACTGCCGGCGGAAGAAGAACCGGAAGAACCTGCGGATGAACCGGAGACGGATGCAGAAACAGTTCCGGAAGAGACAGAAACAGAGACAGAGAAAAAGGAAGAAGAATGAAACTGATTGCAGGATTGGGAAATCCCGGTAAAGAATACGAAAAGACCCGTCATAACAGCGGCTTTATGGCAATGGATCTTCTGGCGGACAGATGTTCGGTATCTGTCAGTACCAGAAAATTCAATGCGCTGACGCAGACAGTCAATATCAATGGGCAGCAGGTGCTGCTGATGAAGCCGCTGACATATATGAATGAATCCGGCAGCGCAGTATCACAGGCGGTCAGCTATTATAAAATCGATCCGGAAGATATACTGATCCTGCATGATGACATGGATCTGCCGACCGGATCGGTACGGATCCGAAAAGGCGGTTCTGCCGGCGGCCAGAAAGGAATGAAATCCATTCTGCAGTCTCTGGGTACGACAGCGGTCGCAAGGATCCGGATCGGCGTCGGCCACAGCAGCAGAGGAAACCATGAAATCGTGCCGGACTGGGTTCTTTCCCCGGTGCCGAAAGCGGAAAAAGAAGATTTCCAGAAAGCACTGCAGGCAGCCGCGGATGCGGCATATGCATGGGTCAGCGAACCGATGGATATCGTCATGAACCGCTACAACATTAAAGTTTCACAGGAGAAGAATGAACAGTAAAAACAGCTTTTCTTCATGGATCACGGATCAGCTCAGGGACAATGAAGCGGTCAGGGCGCTGCAGAAAAACCAGAACCTGCCGCTGACATCGCTGATGGAAGAAGCACTTGTCATTGCGGCATCCTATCAGAACAACCCCCGGCCGATTCTGGTCGTAAAACAGAACCTCTATAACGCACAGCGTCTGTATGACAGGATTTCAGCCCTGCTCAGCGAAGATGCATGTGCGCTTTTTGGCGCGGATGAGTCTCTGCGGGTGGAGGCAATTGCGTCCAGCCCCCAGATGACAGCCGTCAAAGTGGAAACGATGGCTTCTCTGCGGAAGAATCCGGCCCAGGTTGTCATTACCTGTCCGTCTGCCCTTCTCCGTTTTCTGCCCGATCCGGCGGATTTTGACAATGTATGCATTCATCTGAAAACCGGACAGGAAATGAGAATGGATGAACTGCAGAAGAAACTGCGTCTGGGCGGATATACCCAGACATCGCATATTGACCAGCCCCTTTCCTATGCCAAAAGAGGCGGTATCATTGATGTCTACTCCATCAACTACGATCATCCGGTCCGGATCGAATTCTTTGATACGGAAATCGACTCGATCCGTTTCTTTGATGTACTGACCCAGAAGACAATACAGACAGCAGAGGAAGTGGAAATCGTTCCTGCCTCGGATGTTATATTCACACCGGCCCAGATCGAAGAAATCCGGACGAAGGCAGAACAGATTATTTCCCGGGAAAACAAAGAAAAAATGCAGGAAAACGTCGAATCCGACCTGCTCGCAATGGAAAGCTTTGTCTTTGAGAAAGCCATGTATCCGTATATGGCGCTTCTGGATCATGCGTCCGGTATCTGGGAGTATATGAACCAGCCGCTGATCATCCTTTCCGATGCCCAGCTGATCCGGGAATCCGTCAAAAGATTCCAGGAAGAAACCGGTGCATATATCCAGGAAATGGTACAGGAAGAAAAGTTGCTGCCGAAGTTTGCCGTATTCCATGATTTTGAACATATGGCAGCCCGATGCCGGAGAATCGAAGAAGATCCGTTTGCACAGAATACCGCAGGTATCGAAGAAGTACATCTGCCGAATGAACCCCTGGAAAAAAGAATCCGGATCGCATGCGAACATTCTCCGGTCGTCTTTGCCCTTTCCGACAAAGAACTGCTCCGGGTCAGAGATCTGTGTGAAGAAAACAGAATTGCTTATAAAGAACTGGAAGCCGATACCGTCCTGGAAGAAGGTCTGTATCTCTGTGCCTTTGATCTTCCCCAGGGATTTGCCGTACCGGACCGGAATCTGTATGTATACAGTGCTGCCGAACTGTTTGAAATCCATCACCATGCCGGAAGATACGAAAACAAATTCCGCAGTGCGGAAGTCATTCACCATTATGATGATCTGAATCCCGGCGATTATGTCGTCCATGCCCAGTACGGTGTAGGCCAGTACGTCGGTATTGAAACCCGGGAAATACAGGATCTGAAGAGAGATTTCCTGAAGATCATCTACCGCGGCAACGCTGAACTTCTCGTACCGCTGGAACAGTTCCGTCTGGTCCGTAAGTTTGTTTCCAGAGAAGGTGTCGTACCGCGTCTGAACAAACTCGGTTCCGGCGAATGGGAAAAGACGAAAAAACGTCTCGAAGAAAACGTCAATAACATTGCCGAGCGTCTGATTGCCCTGTACGCAAGCCGTGAACAGCATATCGGATATGCATTTTCACCGGATAATGAGATGACTGCCAGATTTGAGAATGCATTCCCCTATGAACTGACAGAAGACCAGCTGAAAGCCGTGGAAGATATCAAAAAAGACATGGAATCCGATAAGCCGATGGACAGACTTGTCTGCGGCGATGTCGGCTTCGGAAAGACCGAAGTCGCAGTCCGGGCATCTTTTAAGGCAGTATCGGACGGAAAACAGACAGCGGTATTATGTCCGACAACCATTCTTTCCCAGCAGCACTACCGGACGTTCTGCGACAGATACAAAGGATTTCCGGTGACGATCCGGGTACTGAACCGTTTCGTTCCGCCTTCGGAACAGAAACAGACACTGCGCGACCTGAAAGAAGGCAGAGTGGATATCCTGATCGGCACGCACCGTCTGCTGTCGGATGATGTGAAATTCAAAGATCTCGGACTGCTTGTCGTCGATGAAGAACAGCGCTTCGGGGTTGAGCATAAAGAAAAGATCAAGGAACTGAAAAACGGAATCGATGTGCTTGCACTGAGTGCCACACCGATCCCGCGTACCCTGCAGATGAGCCTGATCGGCATCCGTTCCCTTTCCCAGCTCGAAACACCGCCGCTGAACCGCTACAGTGTACAGACATATGTCGTTGAAAAGACAGCCGGTATCGTTGCGGACGCGATCCAGAAGGAACTTGCCAGAGGCGGCCAGGTATTCTATTTATATAATAATATAGAATATATATATAATACTGCCCGCAAGATCCGGCATATGATTCCGGATGCCCGGGTCGGGGTCGTTCACGGGAAGATGGACCGCTCGGAAATCGAAGATATCATGTTAAAGGTCACTGCCCATGAAATCGATATTCTTGTCTGTACGACGATTGTCGAAAACGGCATCGATATACCGAACGTCAATACGATCCTGATTGAAAATGCACAGGATTTCGGTCTTTCGCAGATTTATCAGATCAAGGGCAGAGTCGGCAGATCCGACAGGATTGCATATGCCTACCTTCTGATACCGCCGCGGCGTCAGCTGACGGAAATTGCGGAGAAGCGTCTGCAGGCAGTCAAAGAATTTGCCCGGCTCGGTTCCGGCTATAAGATAGCTATGCGCGATCTGACGATCCGCGGTGCCGGCGATCTGCTCGGACCGGATCAGTCCGGCTTTATCGATACCGTAGGCATCGATATGTATATCGAAATGCTCGAAGAAGCGATCCGGGCGAAAAAGACCGGTGAATCGATGAAAAAGAACGAACCGGAAGCCCGGGTCAATATCCGCAGGAACAGCTACATACCGGGCGGATTTGCGGCAAACGATTATGACAAGCTGGAGCTGTATCAGAAGATCGATGCGGCAGAAAGCACGGAAGAACTGCAGGCATATGAAGCCGAGATCATCGACCAGTACGGAAACCTGCCGAAAGAAGTCCGGTCGCTGTTTGATAAAAAGCAGCTGGATCTGCGTCTGTCAGAACCCATCGTGCAGGGATGCCGCGATCTGCAGGGAAAAACTGAAATTACTTTTTCACCGCTGTATTCGCAGAACGTCGACGGTGTCCGGCTGTTTGAAGGCTTCACGAAACTGTCCAAGGATATTACGATCCGCTATCAGAACGGTACGATCATTGCCGTCATACCGGAATCCAAGGACAGTCTGAATATGGCATGCAGGGTGATTGATCTGGCAAAGGAGGCAAGGAAAAATGCGCATTGACAAATATCTTAAAGTTTCCCGGATCCTGAAACGCAGAACTGTTTCCAAGGAACTGGCAGATAACGACAGAATTGAAATCAACGGCAGAATCGTCAAGCCTTCGCATGAGGTGAAGGCAGGCGATACCGTTGCCATCACATTCGGCAACCGCCGCCTTGAAATCAGAGTCCTGTCAACCGAAGAAGTACGGAAGAAGCAGGAGGCGGCTTCTCTGTACGAAATTATCTCGGAGACGAGAATTGAACAGGCTTGATGGAATGAATCGAAAATGATATATAAAACACAGAGGTTACAATGACAGCTGCCAAGAAGAAAAAGAAAAAACTGACGCCGATCGTCAAACTGTTACTGCTGATCCTGGCGGGATTGTCTGTCTATTTCCTGTATTCTGCCGGAAATGAACTGATGACGACACTCCGTCTGCAGAGACAGCTTTCAGAGGTGCAGGAAAGACTGCAGGAAGTACAGGACGAAAGCGCATATCTGAATAAGCAGAAAGAAAAGCTGCAGGATCCTGATTATGTACAGAGTTATGCCCGCGGCAATTATATGCTGTCAAAGACCGGAGAACAGATTTTCTATCTTCCGGAGAATGACAATAAATGAGAACCCCCGGGGAGGCTTCCGGACAAATTGATACATATGATAAAATCCTTCCGTATACGGAGGGTTTTATTATGCATATGGCTGATGCGCTGCTTTCACCGCCGGTGGCCGCAACCATGGCCGCTGCTTCAGGCGCTGCGGCGGTTTATTCGATTTCAAAAGTCAGAAAAGAAAACCAGAGTGAAAAGATACCGGTGATGGCAGTTTCTGCTGCCCTTGTCTTCGCCGGGCAGATGATCAATTATACGATTCCGGGAACCGGTTCATCCGGCCACCTGTGCGGAGGCATGTTATTGAGTGCACTGCTCGGCCCGGAAGCAGGATTCCTTTCCATGATCATTGTACTTGCCGTCCAGTGTCTGTTTTTCGCAGACGGCGGGCTGATGGCACTGGGCGCCAATATATGGAACATGGCCTTCTACGGCTGCTTTATCGGAACATATCTGATCTGGCTGCCAATCATGAAGAGTTCATTGTTCTCCGGCATGGGAGAAAAAGCCGGAACCAGGGCGAAGATCATCCTGGCATCGGTTCTCGGCTGTGTGCTGACGCTGCAGCTGGGTGCCTTCTCAGTCGTTCTGGAAACGACAGCCTCCGGCATCGGAGAACTTCCCTTCGGTGCATTTGCCGGGCTGATGCTGCCGATCCATCTGGCAATCGGACTGGTCGAAGGAATGATCACGGCTGCGGTATTATGCTTCGTGTATGAAACAAGACCGGAACTGATCCGGGGAATCCGGAAAGAAACCGGTTCTTCAAAGTTTTCGCTGAAGCAGGTGCTTGCCTGCCTCGGTGCACTGGCACTGGTCACCGGCGGTCTGTTCTCGCTGTTTGCTTCATCGCATCCGGACGGACTGGAATGGGCACTGTTCGGCAACAGCGATGCCGGCTATGCGTCGAACATGGCACTGGATGAAGAGAACTTCGGTACCCAGAGCAGTGCAGCGGATACTGCTGCCTCGATTCAGGAAAGCACATCCTTCCTGCCGGATTATGCCTTCAAAAACAGTGACAGCGCAGCCGGTACAACCGTCAGCGGACTGGTCGGATGCGGTATCGTTGCGGCTGCTGCCATCGGCGTATCCGCAGCGGGAAACTTCTTCCGCAGAAAAACTTCATAAACCGAAAGCAGGAGTGCGGAAACGCTCCTGCTGCTATTCTTAGAACGATGAACAGAGCAGAAAAGGCATTGCATGCATTGAAACAGATGGATGAACTGACAGAGATGGACTCACCGGTCCATCGTCTTTCTGCTTTATCAAAACTTCTTGTCACACTGCTGTTTATACTGATTACGGTATCCTTTCATAAATATGATCTGACCGGTGTATTTATGATGGCCCTGTATCCGTATGTACTGTTTCAGCTGAGCGGAATATCCTTCCGCCTGTGCATATACAGAATGCGGTATGCCATTCCGCTTGTCGCCATGATCGGTATTTTCAATCCTTTCTTCGACAGGGATCCGCTTCTGCAGATTGCCGGCATCAGTATCAGCGGCGGCATGATTTCATTCCTGACCCTGCTGCTGAAGGGGATGCTGTGTCTTTGTGCATCGTTTCTGCTTGTGTCCACGGCGAAGATCGATGACCTCTGTGCCGCATTGCGCAGAATGCATGTCCCTTCCCTGCTGGTAACCGTGTTTATGCTGACATACAGATATATCTCCGTACTGACGGAAGAAGTCGCATTGATGACAGATGCATATCATCTCAGAGCACCCGGGCAGAAAGGCATTGCATTTCATGCCTGGGGTTCATTCCTGGGTCAGCTGCTGTTAAGGACAATGGACAGAGCACAGGAACTGTATGCGGCGATGCTGCTGCGGGGATACAATGGTGAATTTCCGGATCTGCAGAAAAATGAAAACAGAACTGCTTCATGGATCTGGCTGATCACATGGGCAGTCATCTTCCTTGCCCTGCGCTGGCTGAATATCCCGGATCTGATCGGGCGTATGTTTATGAGGTAGCCGATATGATTGAAATCAGAAATCTGACATATGAATATGAACCCGGAAAACCGGTATTGAAGAATATCTCCTTTACGGTCGAAGACGGAGAACGGGTCGGACTCATCGGTGCCAACGGAGCCGGCAAATCAACATTGATGAAGCTGATGCTGGGACTGCTGGAAAGCACGGATGCAGTCTTTGCGGACGGAGTGCCTGTAAAAAAAGATACACTGCCTGAAATCCGCAGGAAGCTCGGTTTTGTCCTGCAGAATTCCGATCATCAGATGTTCATGCCTACGGTTGCGCAGGATATTGCATTCGGACTGCTGAACTACGGCATGGGACAGACGGAAGCCGACCGGAAAACGGATGAAGTACTGAATCAGCTTCATGTATCCTATCTGAAAGATAAATACAATCACAGAATATCAGGCGGTGAAAAGAGAATGGCTGCCATTGCGGCAGTTCTTGCGATGGAACCTTCTGCTTTATTGATGGATGAGCCGACCAGTGCCCTGGATCCGGAAAACAGACGCAGGATCATACAGCTGATCTGCTCGCTGCCCCAGACATGCATCATCACTTCGCATGATCTGGATATGATTCTGGATACCTGTTCAAGGGTGATTCTGCTGGATCAAGGCGGAATCATCAAAGACGGACCGGCAGAGACCATACTGCGCGACAGGGAACTTCTGGAGGCACATCACATGGAACTTCCGCTGTCTCTTTCAAGACGGTGACAGATGCTCTGAATCTATGGAGAAACAGGGTGCGGTGTGTTATATTTAACTGTAGAAATGATGAAAAGGAGAACACATTATCATGGCTAAACCGGTAGTACTGGTAGTGATGGACGGCGTAGGCTGGACAGAAAAAGACAAAGGCAACGCTGTTCTTCATGCTTACAAACCTCAGATTGACGAATTAATGACAAAATGGCCGCATACAACGATCAAAGCAAGCGGAACTGCAGTAGGTCTTCCTTCTGATGATGACATGGGCAACTCAGAAGTAGGACATAATGCACTTGGATGCGGACAGATTTATTCCCAGGGCGCAAAGCTTGTCAATGAATCCATTGAAAGCGGATCAATCTATCAGTCATCCGCATGGAAAGACGCTGTTGCATATGCAAAGGAACACGGCGGAAAGATGCATTTCCTCGGACTGCTCTCCGACGGCAACGTCCATTCCAATATTTCCCACCTGATTGCGCTTATAAAGGAATGCAAGGCAGAAGGTCTGAATGAAGTACGTGTACATGCCCTTCTCGACGGACGCGATGTACCGGAAACATCCGCTCTGCAGTATGTTGACCAGATGGAAGATCTGTTCAAGGAACTGAACGACGGAACATTCCATGCATGTTTCGCATCCGGCGGCGGCCGTATGGTCATTACGATGGACCGTTATGAAGCTGACTGGTCCATGGTTGAAAAAGGATGGCAGACACATGTCATGGGCGAAGGCAGAATGTTCCCTACATTCCGTGAAGCAGTTGAAACACTGCGGGCAGAAGGAAACTATACTGACCAGTTCCTGCCGGGCTTTGTCATCGGCGAGAACGGAACACCTGCCGGAACGATTGATGACGGCGATTCCGTCATTCTCTACAACTTCCGCGGCGACCGTGCAGTTGAAATTTCCAAGGCATTTGATTACATGAACAGCGGCTTTGATTCCTTCAACCAGGTCAAGAAGCCGAAGGTATACTATGCAGGTATGCTGCAGTATGACGGAGACCTCAAGCTGCCGGAGCACTTCCTGGTAGAACCGCCGCATATTGAACATACAATGAGCGGCTTCCTGGTAGAAAAGGGCGTCAACTCCTATGCATGTTCCGAAACACAGAAGTTCGGCCATGTGACATATTTCTGGAACGGCAACCGTTCCGAGAAGTTCTCGGAAGAACTCGAGACATGGGTCGAAGTACCGTCTGACATTATCCCGTTCGAACTGAAGCCGTGGATGAAGGCAACAGAAGTTACAGACCTGATGGTTGAAGCAATCGAATCCGGCAAATACCAGTTCCTGCGCTGCAACTATCCGAACGGCGACATGGTCGGCCATACCGGAAACTATGAAGCTACGATCATCGGTGTTGAATCTGTTGACCTGAACCTCAGAAGAGTCATGGACGCATGCAAGAAGATGGACTACACACTGATCGTTACAGCGGACCACGGCAACTCGGATGAAATGTATGACAAGGGCACAAACCCGGATGGTTCGCCGAAACCCAAGACCAGCCATTCCCTGGCCCGTGTACCGTTCGCAATCTACAACGGACCGGAAGGAACAGAAGTCAAGGAAGGCAATGGCTTCGGACTTGCCAATGTTGCGGCAACGGTTGTCAAGCTGCTCGGCTATGAGCCGCCGAAAGAATGGCTCGAATCGATCATCAAGTGATTGAAATACCGACAAGTGACTGAAGGTTCCGGCACAATGTGCCGGAGCCTTTTTCTGAAGATACAGGTACAATGAAAGTATGCGGAAGGAGAATGCCATGCGTACAGAAACACCGGTATACGATTTTGTAACAGAATATATCGAAAAGGATATGACCCGCTTTCATATGCCCGGTCATAAAGGCAGAAGTTTTCTCGGATGTGAAATCAGGGATATTACGGAAATCGAAGGAGCGGATTATCTTCTGGAAGCGGACGGGATCATTGCCCGAAGCGAAAAGATCGCTTCTTCTCTGTTCGGTACTGCCTGTACGGTTTACAGTACCGAAGGATCCACCCTGGCAATGAAAGCCATGCTGAAACTGGCCGCAGATATTTCTTCTGTTTCCGGCAGGCAGTTCCGTATTCTGGCCGGACGCAATGTCCATAAGAGTTTTATTCATGCATGCGCACTGCTGGATTATGAAGCGGAATGGCTCTATGGAGAAAACCCGTCTTCCGTATATACATGTACGGTTACACCGCAGGTTCTCTGCAGAAAACTGGAGGAAATGCAGGAACTGCCGGATGCGGTGTTTATCACTTCCCCCGATTATACCGGAACAATGGCAGATATCCGCGGACTGGCAGAAGTATGCCATGATAAGGGAATTCTGTTACTGGTTGATAATGCCCATGGTGCCTATCTGAGGTTTCTGGAAGAATCCATGCATCCGATGGATCTCGGTGCTGATCTCTGCTGTGATTCTGCCCATAAGACACTTCCGGTACTGACCGGCGGTGCATATCTGCACATATCGCACCGTATACAGGAAAAATACGGTGATCTGCATGCGGCTGCGAAGAAAGCCATGTCTCTGTTTGCATCGACCAGCCCTTCTTATCTGATCCTGCAGTCGCTTGATTTATGCAATGCCTATCTTTCCGGCACATACCGGCAGTGGCTTGCAGAAACCTGTATACAGATTGAAAAACTGCAGAAAGAACTGGAAACAGCCGGTGTACATATACAGCGGAAAGAACCATGCAAGCTTCTTGTGGACTGCGCATACCTGGGAATGAGCGGTGCAGAGGCAGCTGTGTATCTGCGCAAACATCAGATTGAATGTGAATTTGCAGATCAATATGACATTGTATTGATGATTACACCGCAGAATGAAACCCGTGATTTTATAAGAATCAAAGAAGCACTGGCTGATCTGGCAGGAAAAAGGACACCTCTGCAGAGAGAATATCCTCCTCTTTCCATACCGCAGAGAGTATGCAGTATCCGGGAAGCATTGCTTTCCCCTTCCATACGGATCCCTGTGGAAACAGCAGAAGGATATATCTGTGCATCGCCGGCTGTCAGCTGTCCGCCGGAGGTACCGATTGCCGTCAGCGGAGAACTGCTTACAGAATCCGTTATTCATGCAATGCAATGGTATGGTATCTCCTGTGCGGATGTTATCAGACGATAGAACAGCGGATGCCGGAAACATGCATGTTATAATTGAATCAGTTTCTTTGCTTTCATCATTATCGGGGAGGATCACATTATGTCTGTCAGACAAGTGATTAATGCATACTATGCCCAGAAGGATTCATCCTTTGTCACCCAGGTACTGGATGTACTCCAGAAGAACAATTACAAAGTGGAGAGGAATCCGGCAGCTGTCAATGACGGCATCTACATGTTTTTCATTTCCAGTGCATTTGCGGCAGATCCTGACTGTATCAATAAAATGAAACCGGTCCTGGTATCGGGATTTCATATTGCGCCGGTGCGTCTGGACGATACGATGCTCGACAGCACGACGGAAATGTTCCTGCGCCGCTATCAGTGGATGTTCGCGAAGGATTACAGATCTGCGGAAGACCTCGGCAGAGCAATCGCGGATGTATGGACAGAAAACAGAGACCCGGATATTCCGCAGTATGAAGGAGACGGCAAGTTTCTGTTTATCAGCTATTCCCATGTGGAAAGCGAACTGATCCATGCAGTTGCGGCAGAACTGAAAAAGAGAAAGATCAATCTCTGGTATGACCGGAATCTGATGCTGGGAGATCTGTGGTCAAAGGAAATCGCCGAGCATATCAATTCATCCAGAAATTTTCTTGCGTTTATTTCCAAACGTTTTGCGGATTCCGAAAACTGCAGAACCGAGATCAATCTGGCAACTTCGTCGGATGTGCAGACGCTGGTAACCGTTGTACGAATGCGCGGTGCCCGGCTGGACGAAGGACTTGAAATGTATATCCGCTCCGGAGCAGTTACCCTGAGACATGAAAGATTCAAAGATGTATCTGCGCTTGTCGATGCCATCCTGAAAACAAACGGTGTGAAAGAATGCAGCGACGCACCTGCAGTTCAGAACAAATCTTCCGGATTCTCTTTCAGCCTTTTCCCGAAGAAACAGCCGAAGCCGGCAGAAGCCAGATATGACAATACAATTGTCATCGCATCTCTGTATCCTGCAGATCTTTTTGAACCGGAACCGAAACCGGTACCGGCAGAAAGAAAGAATCTGAAATCATTGATGAATACAGCAGAAAGAATCAATCAGGTGTACCAGAACGACTCCCGGAGCCTGTATGCAATGGCTGACTGCGCAGCCAAAACCAAAGAACTCATGGCAAGACAGAGCAGAGGTGAAACATCCGGTGACCTGATGCCGGAAGCGTTCGTGAATGTCATCACAGCATTCAAGGGGTTTTGGAACGAATACATCATGCCGACAGATATGATCGGAGCACTGGCGATGCTGCAGGGAGATATAGCGGAAACGATTGAATCAGAACAGCGCCGCTGCAGTATCCTGGCAGCGGCCTATACGCAGGCACTGGAAGAAAAGGGCGTTCATATCATAACCAGAGATGACAGCGAAACACGGCAGATTTTTGATGAACTGGAACCGATGTGCAGTATCCTTGGAATCCGGCTTGGAAAGATCACCAGAGAAACCGCCATGGATGAAAGAAAGGCACAATATGACTGCGATATAACGGTATCCTCCTATACCCATATCGGAATGGATTACCTGCGCGATCATCAGGCAGTATATCCGGAAAAACTGAAAATGCGGCCTCTGCATGCCGCGATCCTCAGTGAAGCAGATGAAATCATTATCAATAAGGGTGAGCAGACACTGAGCATTGTCCAGGGGAAGCGGGCGTTATCCAATCTGTATATCAGCTGCGCAAGACTGGCAGGAACGCAGAAATCCGGCATCGATTATACTGCGGTAAACGGCAATATCCGCATGACACCGCAGGGAAACGAAAAAATCAGGAATTATTTCCTCGTCGATCCGTCGGATAAGGACAGTCTGATTCTGAAGAATGCGATGCTGAATGCGCTGAAAGCGAAAGAACTGTACAGAAATGGCATTGACTATGTGGTGCAGGATGACCGGATCATCCGTATCAATCATGATACCGGCATTCCGGATACATATCTGTCCTTCGGCAATGGTCTCAGGCATGCATTGGAGGCTAAGGAATATCTGCCCATCAGTGAAGACAATACAGAAACAGCAGTGATTTCCGTCCGCGGACTGATCAGTCTCTATGCAAAGAAATCCGGCATAACACGGGTATCCTTCCAGGATAAAGAAGATCTGCTGAAGACATGGAAAATGAATGTGACAGAAATACCTCTGGACAGACCGCCTCTGAAAAAAGACTGGCCGGACAGAGTATACACCACAGAGGAATACAAGATCAGTGCGCTGCTGAAGGAAGCATTTGAACAGGCAGACAGAGGAAGAGCGGTTATCATCTGTGTTCCGGCCCAGGCTGAATATGAATATCTGCAGAAAAAACTGAAAGATAAAGCTGCGCAAATGCATCGGTCAGTATTCTTCCACGGGCCGGGCATAACGTATGAGCAGTCTGAAATGGTCATGAAGACAGCAGGCAGATCGGGACAGATCACGCTGCTGAAAGGACACCGCTCCGACCGGGATATTGAGCCGGATGAAAGATGTCTGGCCGCAGGCGGCCTGTATGTAATAGCATCTTCGCATTTTGAGAAAACGATACAGGATGAACAGATGCGCAGTATTGCCGGCAGGAACAGTGAACCCGGTGATACCGTGATTTATGTCAGTCTGCAGGATCCGCAGATCCGGCCGTTTATATCAGATTCATTGAATTCCTTTTACGAAGATCTGCAGATGGATGAAAATCTCGACTCGAAACTGGTTCGTAAATCCATTGATAAACTGATGGAAAGACTGAGCAGAGCAGACCGGGAAAATGAAAAAATCACAGAAGCATATACGAATGTATTTGAAGCACAGAGAAAACAGATATACGCAGACCGGGAAAGAATACTATACAAAGACCAGCTGAATGAGCTGTATGAGGAAATGATCCGTCAGTATGTCAAAGATACAATGAACGGATACAGCGGACCCCTGCCCCGTACTCCGCAGGAATGCAATCGTCTGGCTGAAGAGTATTTCCCGAATCTGACACCGCAGCTGCAGAATTCAGATCTGTCTTCGGTTTTGAACAGTAAAGACAATCGTGCACTGTGCGATGCATTGTCGGAAACGCTGATTGGAGCATTCAGAAAAAAATACAGCGGACTCAATGAGAATGCATCTGAAATCGCAAAAATGCCGTTATTGAAAATGCTGGATACACAGTGGGCAGAGCACTATGCTGCACTTGAAAAACTTAGAAACAGAGAAATGACTTATGCCGGACTGCGGGAATATTTCCCTGCATATCAGGAAACGGCGGTCGGTATGTATACCGGACTGCTGCAGCGGATCCGGGAGGAAAGCATCGCTGTGTTCTTCAATCTGAGACATAACGGTCCGGGACAGAACAGCAGCACTCCTGCCAAGGCAGAATCCAAAGGAGTTTCCCGGATGCAGAAAAAGATTAATCGTAATGATCCGTGTCCGTGCGGATCAGGCAAGAAGTTCAAGCTTTGTCACGGGCGTACAGAATAACAATCAGATACTGCTTAATCTGTAATGGAATCAATCAGGTTAAGCAGTTCTTTTTCGCTGTAATGATATGTATGCAGAATATAGTGATAATTCTCTGATGAGAATACAGCCTGAGATACATCCCCTTCTCCTCTGTACAGGAAAACCTGTCTGCCGTTGATGACGGATGGTCTGTCAGAGAAATCTTCTGAGGAAGGCTGTACTGCTGATAATTCTATTTCTGCTTTTCTTTCATCTTCAGTACAGATGACATGGCATCTGCCTGTTATTGTACATCCGGTGATGATTTCTGCAGTATCCGGCAGTTCCCATGATGCGATGGAAACGGGAAGCTCTGCCGATGCATTGTATATTTCATCCTCTGCCGGCATCATATCCAGCACAGACCCGGAATCTGTATCGATGCTGTCTGACAGAGGATTCCAGAAGATTTCTGCATTCCGGGCAGCTTCCTGCACAATTGCGGCGGATTCTTCGTGCCGTGGGACATAAATGAACAGTACAAGCAAAAGGACAGCGGCACTGACCAGCAGAAAAGCAGGTCTGGAGCGGAAATGAAGTACAGGCTTTTCTTCCAGTGCATGCAGGATCTGCGATTTCTGACTGTCTGTCAATGAAACAGAAGAAACTGCTTCCTGAATCATTGTATCGATATTATTTCCGGTCATCATAAGCCTCCCTGAACAGTTCCCTTGCTTTCTTCATCCGCATTTTTACTGCCGACGGTGTGCGGTGAATCATCCGTGCTATTTCTGTATCGGAATACCCGTAAAGACTTTTCAGAACCAGAACTTCACGGTACTGCATGGGAATTTTGGATAATGTTTCAAATACATAGAGATGTTTGTCTTCGGAAACGATCTGCAGATCATCGGCTGTTTCTGTATGTCTGCGCTGTCTCTGCAGATCATGACAGCGGTTGATCAGAACCCGCAGAAGCCAGGCTCTGCAGTGTTCTTCGTCATTGAATGACGGTTTTTTCTGCAGGTAGCGGATCAATGTATCCTGTACCGCATCCTGTGCATCCGCATGATGAAACAGCATGCTGTAAGCTGTACGGTACAGCATGTCGCCATATGTATTCAGTATCGTTTCTGCAGTGAATGGTTTCATTTCAATTAAGTATAGCTACTCTCTTCCGATATAATCCAGTTCCGCATGGTTCAGGAATTCTGTCAGTACAGGTTTTACGGTATGCCAGTCTTCAATCAGCAGTTCTGTTTCTGTTTCGTCATAGAATCCTTCTTTATCAACGAACAGCACACAGACCGGATGGGAAGGTTCTGTATTCTTATGCAGCACCAGCATCATCGACATATACAGCGGTCTCGAATCAAGATACTGATACGCAGCGCCCTGTACCGTTCCGCTTAATTCCAGAGGTTCATAATACAGTCCGTTTCCGCAGAAACCCATATATTCAAACTCCATCACGGAAAAATGATAATCCGGCAGGCTGCTGTTCCGGAAAGCAGTGACCGGTGTACCGTGTTCATCTTCTGTTTCTTCCATTTCCCATTCCGATGTCAGAGGCATGGTGAAAGAAATCAGATTTCCTTCGTACTGCAGAACTGTCGGAACGGGTTCTTCCGGCGGGACTGTTTCAATGTCCTCAGCAGGTGTATATTCTTTCCTTTCTGCGTATGTGCAGCCGCACAGCAGCGCAGCACTCAGCAGCCATATTCCTGTGTTTTTCATGATCGACCTCTTTCAATATATACACGTTTCAGGCATGGAAAAGGTCAAAAAAACCGCAGCAGTTTTATTTCTGCTGCGGATTCCCCAAAGTCAGACAGCGTCTGCCTCTGCTTCTGTCTCCGCTGGCGTGTCATTCTCAACAGGCAATTCAGGTTTTTCACCCATCGGAGGCTGCGGTCCGTGTTTCCCTCCGTGCGGGGGTACGGGTGGATGTCCGCCCATTGGCGGTTTATGACCATGCGGAGGCATCGGCGGTCTTCCTTCAGGTGTTTCCTCCACAGGAGGTCTGTCTTCACCGGGCGCTCCCATCGGAGGCATTTCTTCATTTTTCACTTCTTCTGTTGCAGCAGCGGTTTCTTCAGGAAGTTCTTTGTCTTCTTCCGACATGTCCTTCACCTTTCACTGATGGAAGAACATTAACATGCATGTTTGATTATTTTCTGAAGTGAATGTGAATAATAGGTGAAGAAAAAGAAGCCCGAAGGAGGCTGCTGAAAATGTATGCCTCTGAAAGAGGCGGTTAAAGAAAATGGAGGAGATATCGAGATGATCTCGACATATTCCTCCGTTTTTCATATAGAA
>CADABS010000042.1 GCA_902786245.1 uncultured Erysipelotrichaceae bacterium | reverse complement strand
CAAGATCTTAGTTGCCTGCCTGAATAATCTTTCTAGGTTCGCTTGAACCATCTACATTATATTCAGGTTAGCACTCATGTGCAAAAACGGCTTTTTTTCTTTTGATTTTGCTTTGTACAGGATAAGAACAGTGTTATACTTTCTGCGTTATAAAGGAGGCAGAGAGATGGAGAAGTATACACCGGTCAAAGAGGGAAAGGTCAGAGAGATCTATGATATCGGCGATGCGCTGATCATGGTCGCAACGGACAGAATTTCCGCCTTTGATATCATTCTGAAGAACAGAATTACAGACAAGGGAAAGATTCTGACACAGATGTCCAGATTCTGGTTTGAGTACACAGCGAATATCACTGACAACCATATGATCAGCACGGATGTGCAGGACATGCCTGAATACTTCCGCAATGAAGTGTTTGAAGGCCGTTCCATGATGTGCAGAAAGCTGGAGATGCTGCCGGTTGAATGCATCGTCAGAGGCTATATCACGGGAAGCGGCTGGGCAAGCTATAAGAAAGACGGCACCGTCTGTGGTATCAGACTGCCGGAAGGCCTGCAGGAATGCCAGCAGCTGCCGGAACCGATCTATACGCCCAGCACAAAAGCGGAGATCGGCGATCATGACGAAAACATCTCTTTTGAGCAGTCCGTTGAAATCCTGGAGAAGATGTATCCGGAACGCGGACGCGAATATGCAGAGACACTGAGAGACAAGACGATCGGTCTGTATAAGGCATGTGCCGATTATGCCCGCAGCAGAGGCATCATCATTGCGGACACCAAGTTCGAATTCGGTCTGGATGAAAACGGAAATGTCGTACTGGCAGATGAGATGCTGACACCGGATTCCAGCCGCTTCTGGCCGCTGAAGGGCTATGAAATGGGCCATGGCCAGCCGTCATTTGACAAGCAGTTCGTCCGTGACTGGCTCAAGGCAAATCCGGACAGCGATTACGATCTGCCGCAGGAAGTCATCGACAGAACGATCGAAAAGTACCGCGAAGCATATACACTGCTGACCGGCAGAGAAATCTGAAGCAGAAGAAACAGGGGTGAAGCATGCCGACAGGTGTAATCATCAATGTACTGTCTGTGGTCATCGGCGGTCTGATCGGCTCCGTGGTCCGGGACAGGATGCCGGAGCGGTTCAAAGAAAGCCTGAATATGATTTTCGGTGTTTCTTCCATGGGCATGGGAATTGCCAGCGTTGTGCTGATGAAGAATATGCCGGCGGTCATTTTCTCGCTGATTGCGGGCACATGCATCGGTCTTGCGGTGCACCTGGGCGACAGAATCACAGCCGGCGCCGGAAAGATCCAGAAGCTGATGGGATCGGCTGATGCACAGAATGCTTCACAGCTGGTGACGGTCATCGTTCTGTTCTGCGCCAGCGGTACCGGCATCTACGGAGCGCTGGTTTCGGGTATGAACGGCGACCACAGCATTCTGATTGCCAAGAGTATTCTTGATCTGTGCACGGCGATGATCTTTGCCTGTACGCTCGGTACGGCAGTATGCATGATCGCAGTGCCGCAGGCAGTGATCATGATGATCATATTCCTGCTTGCCGGGCTGATCTTTCCGCTGACAGTGCCGGATATGATCAATGATTTCAAGGCATGCGGCGGATTCATCATGATTGCGACCGGATTCAGGATCCTGCAGCTGAAGCAGTTTCCGACTGCGGATATGATTCCTGCCATGATCCTGGTGATGCCGGTTTCCTGGCTGTGGATGACATATATCATTCCCCTGATCGGATAGAAGATTACAGGAGTTCCCGTCTGCGGAACTCTTTTTTTGCGCCTTTTCATATTTTCTTTGAATAGAAAATATGGGGAGGGAAAAATGAAACAGGAAGAATTCAGAGATCTGTGCCGGGCATACCGGCCGCATATGCAGCAGCTCAATGAAACTGCAGGCAGGTATCATATATCGGCGCAGGAGAAAGTCTGGCTGCGCAGCCATGTGCAGAAAGTCGATGCTTTATTTTCAGTGATTGAGGAGAATTACGGGATGTATGCCAGGGCAATGCTTTGGGATTACTATGTCGAAGGGCTCAAGCAGCCGGATATCGCCTACAAATACGGGATCCCGCTGCGGACGATGCAGAGAAAGTTTTCGCGCTGGATCCGCTGCGTCACCGGGGAGGAAGATGATGAATGAACTGCAGGTTGCCGATTTCAGAAAGATCTGTGCGAGGTACAGACCGATGGCGGAGAATATCCGAAGTCTCAGGGAAAGAGAAACAGAACTGCGTCTGCAGATGAACGGTGTCCATGCGGTGCGCTGCAGCGGTTACAGTCACAGCCGGACAAGCGGCGATACAAGAGTTCTGCGGTATATGGCAAAAATCGATGAACTCCGTACAGAGACTGCGAAATACGAGAACCGGCTTCATCTGATCGACCGTCTGTTTGCCGGATGTTCCAATGAAGCAGCCCGGATCATCGTCTGGCGGGCCTGTGTGCAGAGGATCCCTGTGCGCAGGCTGGCAGAGCTGTATGATATCAGCGAAAGGACAGCGGAAAAACAGATCAGGAGCGGGATCCTTTCGATCCTGCATGCGGCGGAGCCGGCGGTCCTGGCAGAAGCGGCGGAATGGTGCCGGTCATAGTCCGGAAACGGTGCTACTATGGTAAAAGAAATACAGAACAGAAACAGGTGACACGGATCGTGCCGCCTTTTTTGTCTGATGGAAAGGGAGGTCACAATGAATCAATTCCAGAAAAGCACCGGGCGGATCCTGCGCAGAATCCTGTGCACGCTGACCGCAGCGGCTGCCTGTACAGGCATTCTCGGGGAAAAGGCATATGCGGAATGCGTTACCCAGGAACATGCCGAACCGGGTGTACTGTACGAAACCGTATTTCATTCAAAGACGACCGGCAGTGCCGGCGAGCATTCGACGTATTCACCGGACGGCGAATATCTGGCGGTGCTCGGGATGCCGGCATACTGTATCGAGCCGCAGATGGATCTGACTGTCGGGGAGGATACCTATGCATCTTCAACGCTTTCCGAGTACGTGCGGTATCCGGAAGATCTGAAACGGCGGATCGCAGAAATAGCCCATTTCGGCTTCATGTACGGAGGCCGGAACAATCCGCTCTGGTGGCAGGTGACCCAGGTGATGATCTGGGAAGCCATTTCACCCGGGTATCTCGACGCAACGTTCTGCCGGAACGGTCAGGATGTAACAGCGGAAGCCATGGAATATGTACGGCAGATCGAAAATGATATCCATACATATGAGACGGCACCGGTACTGACTGCCTGTGACAGTGCCGGCAATGTCCTGGCATCGGGACCGCCGCTGACGGTTGAAGCACCGGTCGGGGAGACGGTGAGAGTAGCGGACTCTGCCGGTGTGCTGAACAGCTATAACATTGTATCGGATGGTCTGCAGCCGCAGATCGAAAACAATGCGTTCTCCATTGCAGTGACAGCGGATATGATCAATAATCCGCAGGAAATCAAGCTGGTCCATCAGGCTTCAGATCCCGCAATCAATCCGGCGGCACTGGTATTTGTTTCCACTGACTGGCAGACGGTCGCAACGGGTCTTGGCGTCATCGATGTAAAGCCGATGGAAGCACAGATCGAAATCAGGGCAAGACCGCTGTCTCTTTCCGTAAAGAAAGCAGACCCGGCCGGACATGCGGTGGCCGGTGCAGTTCTGCAGATCCTCGACGGCAGTACGGTCCTGTATGAGGGCACGACCGATCAGAACGGATTCAGCATCAGCGAAGCCGGGAAACTGCAGCCCGGAAAGACATATACGCTCCGGGAAAAAACCGTTCCGGACGGCTATGTGCAGGCGGCGGATCAGACGTTCACGATGACAGCGGCGGATACAGAGGTAACAATGACGGACGGGCAGGTATTTGCGGCCAAGGTCAGCACTGATCCGGAAAGCGGCGAAAAGAAAACCGTCATCGGCGCAGCGCTGCAGGCGGAAGATGAAAAAGGCAATGTGCTCGACAGATGGACCAGCGGAAAACAGCCGCATGCCATCAGCCATCTGAAAGAAGGAAAAACCTATATCCTGCGGGAAACGAAGGTTCCGGAAGGATATGTACTGGCAGAACCGGTCCGCTTTACAGCAGATGCCGGAGAAGTATTTATCGAAATGGAAGACGGGCAGGTGTACGCCATCAAATACGGCGATGTTTCTGCGGACGCATCGGGAAAAGCCGCAAAGACACCGCTCGCCGGCGCAGCCATGCAGGTAATCGAACACGGCAGCAATAAGGTCATCGACAGCTGGACAAGCACCGGCAAGGCACATATCATCAGCGGTCTGCAGGAAGGAAAGAAATACATACTGCATGAAAAGCAGGCTCCGCCGGGCTATCTGCCTGCCGAAGACATTGTCTTTACGGCCGGAAAGAACAGTCAGCTTCTGGAAATGACGGATATCGCTGTCCGGGCAAGACTGGCTATCCGCAAAGAAATCGCAGAAAGCGATGAGAGCGGATTTCTCGGACCGGAGAAAGGCGCGGAATTTACCGTCATCCATGATGATCTGATCCGCAGATACGGATCTTTTGAGAAAGCCGCATCTGCTTTGAAACAGCTGCGTCCGGATATGAGCGCCCGGATCGTTACGGATGAAAAAGGATATGCGGAAACCGGCGATCTGGTCTATGGCACCTATACGGTCAGACAGACAAAAAGCGGCAGCGGCGAACTGGAAATGCTGAAGGAACCGTTCGCGTTTATCGTTGACGGATCATCGCCAGAGGTCACGGTATTCTCCGTTGCCAACCGGATGCGGGACTATGATATCCGGATCGAAAAGAAAGATGCGAAGACCGGCAGGCTGATCACGGCTTCTCCGGCCGTCTTTGAAATTCTGGATGAAGACGGAAAACCGGTGAAGCAGAAGGTGGGCAGCCATACCTTCACCCGCTTTGCGGTCAATGCCCAGGCAGCCGGAAAGCTTTCCGGTGTCTATGTGAATTCTTCCGATGAACCGGGTACCCTGACGCTGCCGCTGCCTCTGAAAGCAGGCAGATATACGGTCAGGGAAGTCAGTGTACCGGAAGGGTATACAGCAGCCAGGCCGTATGCATTTGAAGTCAGCAGCGTTGCGGTGCTGAATGAAGATACGGATGTCCGTGTGCAGATCGTCAATCAGCGCAGAACCGGCAGTCTGCATGTACATAAAAGCATACCGGAAACAGAAGCGGATGCCACCCTGATCAACAGGTCGGATCTCTCATCCGTCGTCTATGAACTGAGAGCTGTATCCGATATCTGCGATCCCTGTGACGGACAGCTGATCACTCCGGCCGGAGGTGTCTTTGGGACGTATTCTCCCGATGCGGAAGGAAATGTGCAGATCAGTGAGATCCCGCTGGGTGTCTATGAATGGAAGGAAGTATCCGCCCCGGCCGGAATGCTGGTGGATCCGGAGGCGTATCCGGTCGTCCTGGACGAAACAAAGCCGGATCAGGAACTGAATGTCCGTCTGGATCTGACCGATCAGACGACCGTTGCATCCATCACCAAAAAAACGGTAACCGGACAGGATGAACTGCCCGGTGCCCATCTGCGCATCAGCGATCTGCAGGACACAACCGTCAAAGATATCCATGGAAAAGATCTGGACTGGATTTCTTCCGACAGACCGTATGTGATCGAAGGACTGACAGCCGGGCAGGAATATATCCTGACCGAGACGATCGCTCCGAAGGGCTTTGTCCGCTCTTCCTCCGTCCGCTTCAAAGTACATGAAGACGGTACCGTTACCGAAGTGAAGATGATCAACCGTACGGTATCCGTATCCAAGCAGGACTGCGGCGCAGCAGAACTGCCGGGTGCGCAGATGTCCGTGACGGATGAGCAGGGCAATGTCATCGACAGCTGGATCTCTTCGGATCAGCCTCATTATGTCGAAGGTCTTGCGGAAGGCGGCTCGTATGTGCTCCATGAGAATACGGCACCGCTCGGCTATGTCAAGGCAACGGATATTCCTTTTACCATTTCAGATGGCGGACCGGATGTTTCGATTGCGGTGACCGACGCTGTCGTACCGGTGGAAAAAGAAGATCATGCCGGACGCAAGGTCATCGGTGCGCTGCTGCAGGTGAAGGATACCGAGGGCAATGTTATCGATGAATGGCTGAGTGAACAGGAACCGCATTCCGTCAGCGGCCTGACGCAGGGACAGACATATGTACTGCATGAAGAATACACACCGGCGGGCTGGTACCCGGCCGAAGATATCACCTTTGTCGCAGCTGAAAACGGACAGGACCAGGTGATCTGCATGAAGGACAGAGTCATCGATTACCGGATCCGGAAGCTGTATGCCGGATCGGACAGAGCCGTCGAAGGGGCACAGCTGAAACTGACCGATCTGACAAATAACATGCCTGCAGGAGAATGGACGACCGGGGAAGAAGAATGCCGCCTGTGTGCAGGGGTATCCGGAATTCTTCTGGAAGCCGGCCATACCTATCAGCTGGAAGAAAGCGCATGGATCGACGGCGTGCACAAAGCCCGGGATATCATTTTCACGGTCGATGGACGCGATCCGGGAAACAGACCTGTCATCATCCTGATGGAAGATATCGAAACAGGCATCCGGGTCCGCAAGACACGCCCGGACGGAAGCTGTCTGCCCGGTGCTTCCATGGAACTGCGTGATATGGATGGCAATGTGCTGCATGCCTGGCAGTCATCCGGTGAAAGCGAAGACATATCCGCTTTCGTACAGGGCGGCAGACAGTATGTCATTCATGAAAACAGAGCTCCCTTCGGCTATCTTCTCTCAGAAGATACCGTCTTTACCGCGGAAGGCACAAAAGACCATGTCCAGCAGATCGAAGTACGCGATCTGCCATGCCGTTTCCGCCTGCAGATCATCAAGAAAGACGAAGATGACGGAACACTGCTGAAAGATGCGCATTTTGCAGTATGCATGGCAGACGGGGAAACACCGGCCGAAGATGCAGAGGGCAAAACCGCTGAAGCAGTGACCGGTGAAAACGGCGGAGCGGAACTGATTCTGCTGTATACGGAAGACGGCTATGTACTGAAAGAGACAAAAGCACCGGCCGGATATCTGATCAGCGAAGAGACGATGAAGATAACGGTACCGGAAGGATATGCGTTTACCAAGGACAATGTACTGAGCCTCACTGTAACAGACAGAAAGATACCGGGTGTGCCGACCGGTATCGGTCTGCCGGCAGTTTCGGCGGCAGTTCTGGCCGGATCATTGGCAGGTCTGATCTTCCTGTTTATCCGTAACGGAAAAAAGAAGAGATGAAACAGCTCCGAGGAATCTGTGCATGTGTGCTTCTGGCGGCTGCCGTGTTCAGTTCTGCCGATCTGTATATGTACTTTTCTGCCGGGGCACAGCAGAAGAAAGCCGAGTCGCAGATGCGGTATATTGCGGAAACGGATATGCGGACAGCGGACAGGCAGAAAGAACTGTACCGGCAGATGAAAGCACTGGACAGCCGGTATCTGGGCTGGCTGGTATTTGAAGAGGGATGGATCAGCGAACCGGTCGTATCCGCAGAAGACTGCAGCTGGTGGCTGGATCATTCCATCAACGGTGCATACGGACAGTTCGGAACCGTATTCGCCGATCCTTCCTGTACGGCGGATTCGATGAATATGACGCTGTACGGACATCATGTCATCGATGATCCTTCCCTCCGTTTCGGCCGTCTCTGCCAGCTCCGCGATCCGCTGACGTATGAAGCGCATGATACTTTTTCGCTCTGGCTGGAACAGGAAGTGCGCCGGTATCAGATCGTATATGTCATTGAATACGATGAGACTTCCGGAACGAAGATTCCGTTTGCCTCGCCGGTCTTTGATGAAGAGACCTTTGCGGAGTATACGGAATATCTTAAAGAACACAGCCTGATTGACAGCGGCAGGGATCTTTCCTTCGGTATGAAGATGATGACGCTGCAGACCTGCCGGGATATGTTTTCACCCGTCCGGATCCTGGTCATCGCCGCCGAGACAGACCGTCATTCCTTCTGAAACTGACACTTCTGCAACAGTGCCTGAAAACATGCTTAATTGTTGAACGCAGACGCTTTAAAGTAGTAAAGTATACAGTGAAAGAAGGAAATGAACAATGAAAGAAATGACTTCAATTACACTGGATGAACTCGACGGAATGCGGGAAGCCTACTGTGGCAATGAAAAGGCAAGAGTTGTCAGAAACGCACTGACAAAGAATGATATCGGCTCGATCAGCCGCGTATTCTCGGCGGAATGCGCAAATCCGAATATCTTCACGATCGATCTGCCGACGATGAGCGCAACCAGCCAGGAAGCTTCCGGCCGCTGCTGGATCTTCTCGGCAATGAACGTTCTCCGTGAGATCATCGCGAAGAAATACAATATCAAGGAGTTTGAACTGTCGCAGAACTTTGTCGCGTTCTATGACAAGCTTGAAAAAGCGAACTGGTTCATGGAATGCATCATGCAGGAAACAGATGCACCGCTGAACAGCAGCGAGAACCGCTTCCTGCTGGAGACGGCAGTCGGCGACGGCGGTCAGTGGAACATGCTTGTTTCCCTGGTCAAGAAATACGGCATCTGCCCCAAGAGCGCAATGCCGGAGACATTCCAGTCTTCGCATACCCGCAACATGAACGGACTGCTCAACCGCAGACTGCGCAAATTCGCCTGGGATGTGCGTACATGCACGACAGATGCGGAAAAAGAAGCATGCAGAAAAGCATGCCTGAAGGAATGCTACAGCCTGATCGCATCCTGCTTTGGACTGCCGCCGAAGTCCTTCACCTTTGAGTATTACGACAAGGATAACAAAGCCCATGCGGAATACAATGTCACACCGGTGCAGTTCTATAAAGAATACCTGGCCGAAGATCTCGACCAGTATGTCAGCGTTATCAACGGACCGACAGCTGACAAGCCGTTCCATAAGACCTATACGGTCAAATATCTCGGCAATGTCGTCGGCGGCAACCGGGTGGAACTGCTGAATGTACCGATGGAAGATCTCAAGGCAGCGATCCTGAAGCAGATGCAGGACGGCAGTCCGGTATGGTTCGGCTGCGACTGCGGCAAGGACGGCGACCGGGTGACCGGCCTCTGGGATGATGCCCAGTATGATTATGCCAATACATTCGACATGTCTCTGGATATGACGAAGGAACAGATCCTCGATACACGCCAGAGCGCAATGAATCACGCAATGGTCCTGACCGGTGTCAATCTGGTCGACGGAAAGCCGACCCGCTGGAAGATCGAAAATTCCTGGGGCGACAAGAATGCCAACAAGGGCTATTACATCGCTTCGGATTCATGGTTCGATCAGTATGTCTATGTAGCTGCGATCAACAGGAAGTATCTCAGCGAAGAAGACCTGAAGGCGCTTGAAGCAGAGCCGGCAGAACTGGAACCGTGGGATCCGTTCGGAACCCTGGCAGACTGATGCGGAAGGGAGGTTCAGAGGAACCTCCTTTTTGGTTCCTGAGAGCCGTGCTATAATGGACACCGAAACGGAGCGGTGACAATGAAAATCGGTATTATTTCTCTTGGCTGTGCCAAGAATCTTGTAGACACGGAGAATCTGATCGGACTGCTGCAGGCAAGCGGAATCGAAACTACATCTTCCTATGAAGAAGCGGATGCGATCATCATCAACACCTGCGGCTTCATTGAAAGTGCAAAAAGCGAAGCCATTGAGACGATCCTGGATACCGCTGACCTGAAGGAAGGCAGACTGCAGAAACTGATCGTCATGGGCTGCCTTGCCCAGAGATATAAAAAAGATCTGGAAGAAGAAATGCCGGAAGTCGACCGCTTCATCGCGATCGATGAATATAAGGATCTCGGAAAGATCCTCAGCAGCGAGCTCGGCGTCCCCGTTATCAACAGCTACGGCAAGGCACCGCGGGTGCTCAGCGGAAAACCCTGGATGGCCTATCTGCGGATCGCCGACGGATGCGACAACCGCTGCAGCTACTGTGCCATTCCGCTGATCCGCGGACCGATGCGTTCCGTACCGGAAGATGAAATCATCGCCGAAGCACAGCGTCTTGCGTCGGAAGGCGTAAAGGAACTGAACCTGATTGCCCAGGATTCATCCCGCTACGGCTATGACCTGGACGGGAAGCTGCATCTTTCGCCGCTGTTAAAGAAACTGGACCGGATCGAAGGCATCCGCTGGATCCGTATTCTCTATCTGTATCCGGATGAAATTCCCGATGATCTGATCGATACGATCGCATCTTCGGATCATATTCTTCCGTACTTTGATATTCCCGTACAGCACGGCAGCGACCGGATGCTGAAGGCGATGAACCGCCGCGGCAGCAGAGAACTGATTCTCGAAAGGGCTGCCATGATCCGCCGCCGGCTGCCGGAAGCGGTTCTGCGGACAACGCTGATCGCCGGATTCCCCGGTGAGACCGAAGAAGACCATGCAGAGACGCTGTCCATGATTGAAGCAGTGCAGTGGGATCATCTGGGTGCTTTTACATATTCCCATGAAGAAGATACTGCCGCATGGCAGATGAAAGATGATGTGCCGGCAGAGGTCAAGGAACGGCGTCTGCGCGAGATCATGGAACTGCAGCAGGGAATCTCGACAAGCCTGCTGGAAAAGCGGATCGGCACGGTCCAGGAAGTCCTGGTCGAAGGCAGAGACCCGCTGAGCGGAATGTATATCGGACGCAGCGTTCTGTTCGCACCGGACAATGTGGACGGATGCGTGCGCTTCCGCAGCGAGAGCGGTCCTGAAAAAGGAGATTTCGTAAAGGTCAGATATACCCGTACAGCCGGCCATAATCTGATCGGTGAAGAAACTGAATGACAATATGAGTGAACAGACATATCGGTATCACATTTCTGACTGCAAAAAGTATGCGCGGTGTCCGCGCCTTTTTGTCTATTCGCAGAATGAGGATAAGGAAACGTTCCGGCCTTTTGTCAGACTGGATGAAGAAGTGACGGAACTGGCAGCGCAGATGCTGGGCATTCCCGCCGACAGCCGTTTCACCGGTAAACGGGGCGACAGTCCGGATCTGGCTCTGGCAGCCCTCCATGAAAAGGAATGGCTGATCAAGGCCCGCTTTGAAGCCGGACAGCTGCGGGTCAAGGTTCCTTTCCTGCACCGGCAGGAATCCGGCTGGGATCTGTATTTTCTTTTCATCGGTCTTTATCCGCATGCGGATGATCTGCAGTTCTACTGCGATACAGCCTGGGTCCTGGAAGAAAACGATATCGCCCTGAATGATATTTACATCATTCATCTCAATGCCGGCTATGTCAGAGAAAAAGAACTCGATGTCCATCAGCTCTTTACCGTCAGCGACCGCTTCTACAACAGCCGGAATCATCCTTCCGCTCTGATCAGAGACCTGATCTTCCGGGAGATGAAAGATCTGACCGGCATGCTCTCCTCGATGGACGCATGCAGTCTTGATTCCATGAGTGCACCCATCCGCACATCGCGCTGCTCCTCCCGGCAGAAATGCCGCTATTACGACCGCTGCTTTCCTTTTGAAAAAGAAGAACCGGACAATTCCATTGTCACATTGATTGCCTCCCAGCATAAGCATGCCATGAAAGGGGAAGGCATCCGCTTCCTCAAAGACGCCGATCCCGCCCGGATCGAAGGCAGCCGCCAGCAGTATGCCCAGATCATGGCTGACCGCGGCACCGGTCTTTTCTGCGACCGCCTGGCCCTGCGCAGCTGGCTGGGCAGGATCCGCTATCCGGTTACATTCATCGATTTCGAATGGGAAAGATTCGCGATACCGCCGTATGAAGGCATGCGTCCGTATGATGTGCTGCCTTTTGAATATTCCATGCATATTCTGAAAGAAGACGGGACGATGGAACATACCGTCTATCTTTCCGTGCATGATGACCGCCGCAGTCTGGCCGAAAGTCTGCTGAAAGACGCAGCACCTTCGGGCAGCGTCATTGCCTATAATGCGGAAGGGGCGGAGAAGATCCGTATCCGCGAACTGGCTGACCTGTATCCGGACCTTGCGGAAGGACTGCTGGATCTCAATGAACGGATGGAAGATCTGCAGCTGCCCTTTGAAAGCGGAATCGTCTATGATACCCGGATGAAGGGATTCTGGTCGCTCAAGGTGATCATGGGCATGATGAATGACGCATCCTATAAAGATCTCGATATCCAGCAGGGCATGGATGCGGTATTCGAATGGCGCAGTCTCGATCAGAACGAGGAAGTGGAAAACAGCGAAAAGATCATCGAAGAACTGAAAGCGTACTGCGGCATGGATACATATGCGATGACCGTTGTGTATGCCTGGCTGAAAAAACTGGCATCTGAACAGCCGCTGTACAGCAATATCTGATGTAATTTTCTCTGAATTGCGATAAAATGTAATCAGGAAGAAGATACAGAAAAATATAATTAGCAGAATCTTCAGCCGATTTTTCTGATATCCGCAGATGCGTATGAATTAGGAGGATTACATATGCGGTTTGAAATTGTAGGAAAAAACATTGAAGTAACATCGAACATGCGGGAAAGGATTGAGAAGAAACTGTCCGCACTGGACAAGTATCTTCTGATCGATCCGGAAACCATTGCGAGAGTTGTTACAAGGGTGTATCCCAATTCGCAGAAAGTTGAGGTGACAATTCCGACCAAAGTAGGAATTCTGCGGACGGAAGTCGTCAACGATGACTTCTATGCCGCAGTCGATCTTGCGATCGATAAACTTGAAGACCAGATCCGCCGCCAGAAGACACGTCTGAGCCGGCGCCACCGCGAACATCTTGCAAAAGCGTTTATTGAAGAAGAGACCGCTGCCGAACATGCTGAGAAAGATATCGATGTCAGAACAAAGACGGTCGTAGCGACCGAGATGGTTCTGGATGAGGCAATCATGCAGATGGAACTCAGCGGACATACATTCTATATCTACAAAGACGAAGAAAGTGAGAAAATCGCCGTTGTCTACCGCCGCGCAAACGGCGGCTACGGACTGCTGGAAGTTGAAGAGGAATAGGAACTCTTCACTGCCAAACCAACAGCTTAATAAAAAACAACAGCAGATCCTGCGGGCTTCTGCTGTTGTTTTATTTCATTGCCTGTTCATCAGATGATTGACAGGATCATGGAGGCCAGACTGACACCCGCCAGTGCGAATGTGCCGGTCAGTATGGAATTCGTCTGGTTGTACAGATAGGACAGAATCGCGGACAGAACCATGTTATAGAGATATGTCCTGAAGAGCAGACTGATATTGAAGTCTGTAAAGAGTACGGTCAGAAGAAATCCGAACATCAGTCCGGAAAGGAGAATCGTTTCCAGTTCCCGGCCGGTGATATTCATATGATCTGTCATGACTTTGAATGTAATATTCAGCGCAAAGGCTTTCATCAGGCTGAATGATATCAGCATGCCGGGTCTTGCATAGCCGTACGCGATCAGCACGTCAGCGCTTGGCAGCAGTACCTGGGCCTGCAGGAAGCCCCGCCCGATCCAGTGCCAGAAGCCGAGGAACACCGCTCCGATCACTGTATACAGCAGTGCATCCTCCAGGGAGGAGATGTACCTCTGCCAATGGAGCTCGATCAGTTTCCAGTTGTAGAAAACCAGAAAGGAGATGCATATATTCATTGAAAACATCAGAGAAATAGATTCCTGAACAACAAATACATTGACGAGTTTTGACAGAAAAGGCACGGCCGTGAAAAACAGCATGCTGATGAGTATGTGCCGTATTGTCAGTGTGGATGAATTTTCCTGCATTGTATTCTCCTGTAACACGACTATTTTACAGTAAACAGGCAGGGAAACCAATTCATAATTACAGTTTCGCACATTCTCCGGTTTTCCGGATATGCCTCAGGTATCTGATGAACAGAGGAATCAGAAAAATTTATGAAAGGAGTTATTCTGTTTGAAAGAACCAACATCAACTGAAATGCGCGTGATCATGGAGTATCTCGGCGCATGCTACCGGCGCGCCAAAAGGAAAACGGATATCCGCCGCCGGTGCGGATCGGTCAGGGAGGATGACCCGGTCTACAGATCGGATATGAATCTGATCTACATGGTCGAAAGGACACTGGCGGACTGTCAGGCAAGTACCCGCAACATCATACAGCACGACTATCTGCAGGTAAGCGATCCTGAGTGGTACAAGGTGTTCTATTCGGATTCTGTGTATTTCCGTAACAGGAAACTGGCGATCAAAGAATACATAGAAAAACTTGAAATGTAAAAACAGAGAATGAATTCCGGGACCTCCGGAGTTCATTCTTTCTTTTAAACTGTTCTGCAACATGATAGAATACTCGTAAGGAGTATCTGCTTTTTTGAAACGGTTCATGCGCATAATGGCAGACGGAAACGGTACAATTCTCAGACGCATACATGCGGTCAATGTCTGTTTTGTGCATTGAATCACGGATCATGGCAGATATGGCAATAGATGCATTCAGGAGGTTAAGGAAAAATGCTCAAAGGTATTGCTGCTTCACAGGGTATCGCAGTAGCGAAGGTTTACAAACTTGAACAGCCGGTTCTTGACATCGTCATGAAGACCGCTGATCCGACCGAGGAACTCGCAAAATTAGATGCTGCTTTCGTCAAGACAGTAGCGGACATTGAAAAGATCAAGGAAGTTGCTTCCAAGTCTCTTGCTGCGGAAGAACTCGCTGTTTTTGATGCACATCTGATGATGGCCAATGACCCTGAACTTCGTTCGCAGATCGAAGACATGATCAGGAATGACAGTGTCAATGCTGAATATGCAACAGAACAGGTTGCCAACATGATGGTCACGATTTTCGAATCCATGGAAGATGCTTACATGAGAGAAAGAGCGGCTGACATCAAGGACGTTACTTTCCGTCTCAAGTGCAACCTGTGCGGCAAGGTGATCCCGAACCTGGCAACGATCGATACGCCTGTTGTTATCGTCGCCAAGGATTTGACACCGTCGGATACAGGTTCCCTCAACAAGGAATTCGCAAAGGGCTTTGCAACAGAAATCGGCGGACGCACAAGCCACAGTGCTATCATGGCGCGTTCTCTGGAAATCCCGGCAGTTGTCGGCGTTACCGGAATTCTTGATGCAGCCAAGGAAGGCGATGAAGTCATCCTCGACGCAATCGAAGGCGAAGTCATTCTGAACCCGACACCGGAGCAGGTTGCCGAGTATACAAAGAAAGCTGAAGAATTCAAGGCCCAGAAGGAAGCTCTGAAGGCTCTGAAGAATCAGGAATCCATCTCCACAGACGGACATAAGGTCCTGCTGGTCGGAAACATCGGTTCTCCGAAGGATGTCGAAGGCGTTGTTGAAAACGGCGGCGAAGGCGTCGGTCTGTTCCGTACGGAATTCCTCTACATGAAGAGCGAAGACTGGCCGGATGAAGATACACAGTATGAAGCTTACAAGGCAGTTCTGGAAGGCATGAACGGCAAGCCGGTCGTTATCCGTACACTGGATATCGGCGGTGACAAGAAGCTGAAATACTATGAGTTCGAAGAAGAAATGAACCCGTTCCTGGGTGTCCGTGCAGTCCGTTTCTGCCTGATGCGCAAGGATATCTTCCGCACCCAGCTGAGAGCTCTGCTGAGAGCATCCGCATACGGCAAGCTCTGCATCATGTTCCCGATGATCGCTACAGTCCAGGAATTCAAGGATGCAAAGAAGTGCTATGAAGATGCACGTGCCGAACTGATCGCAGAAGGCGTCAAGGTCGGTGACGACGTTGAAGTCGGATGCATGATCGAAATCCCGGCAGCTGCAGTTCTGGCTGACCAGCTCTCGAAGTATGCTGACTTCTTCTCCATCGGCACAAATGACCTGATCCAGTACTCCATGGCAGCTGACCGTATGAGCCAGCCTGTATCCTATCTGTATCAGCCGCTGAACCCGTCCATCCTGCGTCTTGTCAAGATGACGATCGACGGTGCCCACAAGAACGGCAAGTGGTGCGGTATGTGCGGTGAGATGGCCGGCGATGAAACAGCAGCACCTGTACTGCTGGGTCTGGGACTGGATGAATTCTCCATGAGTGCAACCTCCATCCTCAGAGCACGTCAGATCATCAACGGTCTGAGCTATGCCGAGATGAAGGAACTGGCTGAAAAGGCAGTTGCCTGCGATACGATGGAAGAAGTTTCCGAAATCGTTACAGCAGCTCTTGCAAAATAATCACGATTCATAAGTCAGAGGCGGTTCAATTGAACCGCCTTTTCTTATGTCCAAAAGAAAAACAGCCATACATCCGTATGACTGTCATCGGTCTGTTCAGCGCCGGTCGGGACGGGGCATGGAGCTCGGTACGTAGAATTCCTGCATGTCATCCAGACGGATGCAGCCGAGTGCTCTGCCGTATACGCATCCGCAGTCGATATGCAGGATCGTATCGTTTTTGCCATGCGCGATCTTGCTTTCGAATTCCGGCCCGTAGGAGAAGGTCGGGGTATGACCGACGATCAGAATCGTTCCGTCTTCCAGCGGATTGTCATCCAGTCCGATATGGGCCCAGATCAGGATCTGCTCAGGGACCTTCGAAATCGGCATTGACAGGGAAGTGAAGTCATCCGGAAGTCCGGCATGGACCAGCAGGAATGTCTTTCCTTTGACTTTCAGTTTTTTATAAAGGACTTTGTCTTCCAGGTACAGCTTGATGTCATAGCATTCCGGAAAATCAAGGTCCATGAACTGATCCATGGTACGGTAGCCGCCGTTGGAATGAAGCCAGCACATCATATCATCGGTCATGTCGACCGAGTTGTATTCTTTTTTCGCGTCGATCAGTTCCTGACAGTATCTGGCGAACCATACGTCATGGTTCCCGAAGATCAGGTGCATATTGTCATAACTCATGATCTCCTGCAGCAGGGGTATGGACTGCCTGCCGCGGTCGCAGATATCGCCGTTGATCCACATCTCGTCGTAGTCACTGAAATGAATCAGTTCAAGCATTTCATCAAATTCTTTTTTACATCCATGTATGTCACTGATTACATAAGTAGCCATAATTCTCTCCGCTGCCATCTATTGTAGCACAAGCGGCCTGAATGCGCTTTCACAACTATCTGTTTTCTGCTTCAGAATCGACAACCTGTATGACTCTGATCTCTCCGTCTTTCTCCGTGATCAGCAGCCGGTCGCTTCTTTTCAGACAGGAAGGGGAAATGGTTTCGTAATCCCGGATCAGGATAATGCCGGAATCATCATCGATGTGAAAATGCTTCTCCTTATGGCCGTCTTCCGTCTCTATGACGATGCTGTTTTCTTCCGCGGATTCCACGACTGCGTATTCCGTGATCATCTCATCTTCTCTTTTTTCCATGCACCCGGCTGCCATGCATATCAATGCGGCAGACAGGATCTTTGCCATCTTCTTCATAAATCCATTTTTCCCTGTACATGTGCTATTCTAGTAACCGGGTATGACTTCTCTGTGTCAGAAGTCTGAACAATATGTGAACAGGGGGAATTATGCAGAAGAAACTGAATTTATATACACATGACGGGATTTTTCATGCGGATGAAGTATTCGCAACGGCGCTGCTGTCGCTGATGTGCGAAGAAATCAATGTTGTCAGAGGCAGCGATACGGAAATCCCGGAAGACACATCGGACTGGATCGTCTATGATATCGGCGGCGGTGAACTCGATCATCATACGCCGGAGAACAAGGAAAACAACGGCACCCATCCCGGCACTTCGGTTCCCTATGCCGCCTGCGGTCTGGTCTGGCGGAAATACTATAAAGAAATACTGGAAGCGGAGGACTGCCCGGAAAGATATATTGAGCAGGTTTTCCGGAGAATGGACACATCTCTGTTTCTCGGCATCGATGCGGAAGACAATGCCTATAACCCGGTTGCCGGCGCAGCGGATCTGATGCCGAATCTGACCGATGATCAGAAAAAGGAACTTGTCACCCAGGCCAAGACATCCTTTACGGTCAGTCAGGTGATCAAGGATTTCAATCCGAAATGGAACAGCGATACCGATCCCTATGATGCATTTCTGGATGCGGTCGATTTCGCCAAAGACGTTATCCTGAACCGTCTTGACAGCGTGATCTCATCGCTGGATGCAAGAGACTATGTCATGCGCTGCATCGACTATTCCGCCAATCACATCATGATCATGGAGGAATTCGCTCCCTGGGAAGGTATCCTCTACGGACAGAAGAGCAATCCCAAAGCCCAGGATATCTGGTATGTCATCTCCCCGGCTTTAAGAGGCGGCTGGAATGTGCACTGTGCATTGGTGGATTCTGATGACAGAACCGTCTACCGGCATCCGCTGCCTCAGAGCTGGTACGGTCTGCGCTATGAAGAACTGCAGAAGGTTTCCGGTATCGAAACGGCCATCTTCTGTCATGCGTCCGGTTTCCTGGCCGGATGCGAAACGATGGCAGATGCCCTGGCAATGGCAGAAGCAGCCATGCGGCAGTGAACTATTGTTTGCATGAAACAAAGATTTTGCTATAATATTTGCGTTAATTTGAAAAATATGAGAAGGGAGTAGCTTTTTATGGGAAGAGCACATGAAGTCCGCGCAGCATCCATGGCAAAGACCGCGGCAATCAAATCGAAACTGTATTCTAGATTCGGCAAAGAGCTGTATATCGCAGCCAAGAGCGGCGTCCCTGATCCTGATATGAACCTTGCTTTAAAGAGAAAGATTGCTGAAGCCAAGTCCAACCAGGTTCCGGCGGATGTCATCAAGAGAGCAATCGACAAAGCCAAGGGCGGCGATGATGAGAACTATGATGAAGCACGGTATGAAGGATTCGGTCCGGGCAACAGCACCGTGATCGTCGACTGTCTGACAGACAATACAAACCGTTCCTTCACGAATGTCAAGACAGCATTCAACAAGACAAAAGGCGCAAAGCTGGCAGGTGCCGGTGCAGTATCCTTCGGATACGAGAATGTCGGTCTCTTCATTTTCCCGTATGAAGATGAAGAAGCCATGCTTGATGCGATGATGGAAGCAGAAGTCGATGTCCAGGATATCTCGGTCGAAGACGGTGAAATGACAGTCAAGACATCCTTCCAGGATTTCGGCAAAGGCCAGGAAGCAATCGAAAAGCTGATTCCGGGTGTTGAATTCGATACCTGCGAAGCAACGATGCTGCCGAATGAATATGTCACACTGACAGATCCGGAAGATATCGAAGCTTATCACAAGCTGATGGATATGCTGAATGACGTCGAAGATGTAAACAAAGTTTACACAAACGTCATCCTGCCGGAAGAGTAAGACAGCAATGAAAGAGCAGATTGGTGTGATCTGCTTTTTTTATCGGTTTTTAACATATTTTTACCGTTCATCACAGATTTTCGACCGTTCGTACCTGAATCGTTGACAAGTTATGCAGTATTTGCTATATAGGGGGGAATCGTTCAATACAGTTGGGGGAGAAATATGAAAAATAATATTGCAATGCTGATGATTGCAGCGGCAATGCTCTGCGGATGCAGTCAGAGCGCAGCAACTGTAAATGATGCGGAAACGCATTCAGACACACCGGCAGCGGAAGCACATACAGAGGAAACGGTATCAGAAAACACTCCTGTCTATACGGTCTCTGCCGATTATCTTCCGCTGACATTGGAGGACATTGACGCGATCGCTCTGATCCGTATTCTTGACATTGTAGGTACAGACAATTATATCGATGATCTGGAAACATACGGCGGTGTCTATACATACGGAAACTTTGAAGTGATCGAAGTTCTTAAAGGAAACATTGAAAACGGCGGAACCTATGGCTATATGCTCCCGGGAGGATCGATCAGCTGGGAACAGTATGTTAAAGGTGCAGATCCTGATACACTTGCAAAACAGATCAGAATGGCAGAGGATGCAGATGGACAGCTTCCCGCACAGATCATGTTCAGTTATACATCGACCGACCTTACAGCGGGGCAGGCATATTATGCAGTCATGAAAAAGAGAAATGTACATGGAGAACGGTATCTGATCTATGCCCGCGATACCACCTTCATGAAACTGGACGAAAACACATTAAGCAGTGAAGAAACGCTGGGCCACAGCAATGAATCCGGTATCTGGACGGATGTCAGACAGCTTTGGTATCCTGATGATCTGAATGATCCCCGTCTGCAGCCGCCCGGGGAATAGAATAGTATAAATAATCATTTACACATGTGTGTTCAGAACCCGGAAGCTGAACACTGCATATCAGTTTTGAATCCGTGACCTCATTTCTTCCCATCCGGGAGGAGTGAGGTCTTTTAAGCGGGAGATGTAAACCTTCGTAAGGAAAAGAATGAAAAAAGAAAGCAGATACTGCTTTCTGTATTCAGCTGCTTTACCGGATATACTGTGCACCGGCCAGTTCTTCTTTGATAATTTCCTGCCGTTTTTCTTCCGGGAATACCGAAGCATAGAGCAGGGCTGTCCGGTATTCGATCTGCCGCCATGGCCAGGGGACATCGGTAAATGTACTGGCAACGCGTATTTCCTTTTTCCGCATTTCCTTCAGCCATTGTCTGCCTGTATCATTGAAAGCCAGGACTCTCAGCGTATCCAGTTCCGGCAGTTTTCTGACTTCTTCTTTTGTGACCTGGTTCATGATATGCATGCAGCATCTTCTGATCCGGCTGGCTGTATAGCGGTAGGTCGTACTGTTCTGCAGGAATGAATTCCAGTCGGGACTGATAGCGGCCTGTTTTGTCAGATGGTTTTCCATGCCTTCGCTCATCAGGAAATACTGCGCAAGCTGTTCTTTCTTCAATGTCAGCAGCAGGGTTCTCAGATACGGATAATAAGAATCAGTAAATATAATATTGTCTTCGTTCAGCTGCTCTTCCATCGGGGTGGAATGGAGCAGTTCTTTTTTTTCTTTCAGAGCAGTGCGGATGGCCAGGGCACTGGCTGTCTCAGTAAGGGTGTCATCGCTGTATCCGGTCGTCCGCTGTATGATTACAGGCTCGATATCCGTATCTTTGATTTCCTTGAGATAGGATACGGCAAGAATATCATTCGGCAGCATACTGCCGGTGAGCAGGCTGTATGCCCGCGGATAGGACATGCCCGCGTCAAGCTGTTCTCTGAGATGTTCCGGATTGACCGGGGTATCGGCGATATCCATGAGATTCTCCAGATTTCCGCATTCGCTGCCGAAGGAAATCTGATCACAGCCGGCAAGCTGCAGCAGCCTTACACCGCCTCTGGCAAAGCCGTTGGCACCCTGAACGGCATGAACATAGGGCAGTTCGATCACGGCGTCGATGCCGTTTCTGACGGCTGCTTCTGCCCGCTTTCTTTTCGATATGACAGCCGGTTCCCCGCGCTGTACGAAATTCCCCGACATGACCGCGATCAGCACATCGCAGTCCGTCTTTTTTCTTGTTTCTTCGATCTGATACCGGTGTCCGTTGTGGAACGGATTGTACTCGGCTATAATTCCGCATGTTTTCATCATCATCAGCACTCTTTTTCAAAAATCATATTACAATGATTGTAATAGATACAGGAGTGAAAATCATCATGAAAGATCTGGCTTATAAGATTTACAGACCGCAGGAAACTGCAAAGGCGGTGCTGTTTGTCATTCACGGCATGCAGGAACATCAGAGAAGATACGAAGGCTTTGCGGAAGCACTGAATGAAAAAGACATTGCCGCTGTTACGTTCGATCTTCCCGGACACGGTGAATCGTCCTCCCAGGAAGACAGGGGATGGTTCGGTGAAAAAGACGGCTGGAAGAACCTGGTGAACAGCGCTGTCGATATTGCCTGCCTGGCCCAGAAAGAATTTCCCGGCATCCCGCTGATCATGTTCGGCCATTCCATGGGCTCAATGATCGCAAGGTGCTTCCTGCAGATGCATGACGGCATGCTGGATGCGGCGATCCTTTCCGGGGCACCCAATTACGTTGGTGCGGCAAAGCTCGGAAAAGTCATCGGTGCAGCCGTTGCGAAGAAAGAAGGAAAGAAAGGCCATTCCGCATTGATGGATAATCTTGCGACCGGCGGATTCTCCAAGGCGGTCAAAGATCCGCGAACACCGCTGGACTGGCTGAGCTATAACGAAGAAAACGTCGACCGGTATATCGCCGATCCTGACTGCGGATTCCCGTTTACGGTACAGGGCTACTGCGATTTGTTTGCCGGCATGGTGCAGATGCATGATACAAAACTGTACAGATGCACGAAGCCGCAGCTGCCGATCCTGTTCGTGGCAGGCGAGGAAGATCCCTGCATCGGAACAAGGAAAGGTCTTTCTGCCAGCGAAGATACGCTGCGTCAGGCAGGATACACGGATATCAGTGAAAAAGTCTATGCTGGAATGCGCCATGAGACGCTCAATGAAAAGAACGCGCAGCTGGTCATCGATGACATCATTGCATGGATTGAACAGCATATTTAACAGAAATGCCTTTATGAAAGGTATTTTCTGTTGATTTTGAAAAACGGTTTGCTATAATTTATAAGCGTTAACGAACAAGGAGACTGCTGTGGAGTGGACAAGATCGCAGCTGCTGCGTGAAGTGCAGAACGTCACCTTCGATGAAGATGTCGTCATCGACGCATCCGCATTCGCAGGCGACAGCGGAATCGTATCCGCCGAAGATGTACATGTAGAGGGAAACGGCTATTTTGATGCCGATGAAGAGCGTTTCTATATCAGCATGAATATCAGCGGCGTTATGATCTGCCCGGACGCAATTACCGGGAAAGAGATCGAAGTCCCCTTTGAAACAGACAGTTCAGAAGTATACGTCTTCGAAGAAACGGATGAAGACGGTGTACGGATCGTTACGGATGATGTTATCTCGCTGCTGCCGGCAGTGATCGATGCGATCATGCTGGAGGTGCCGCTGCAGGTAACTGAGGCGGAGGAAAATGAATATCCTCAGGGCGATGGCTGGAGGATATACAGTGAAGCCGCATATGAAGAAAGCCGGAAGGATCGTCTGGATCCGCGTCTGGCAAAACTGAAGCAATTCACGGATGATGAGTAGGAGGTGCTAGACAATGGCTGTACAGCAGAGAAGAAATTCAAGTACAAGAAGAGACAAGAGAAGAACGCATTATAAGCTGGCTGCTCCGACACTGGTAAAGTGTCCGGTATGCGGTGAAATGAAGCGTCCGCATCATGCTTGCCCGAACTGCGGCAATGTCGGTCCGGTCGAGACTGCAGCAAGCAAGTAAGCTTGTCACAGCTGTAAACAATGAAGACGGCATGTCCGTCTTTTCTTCTGTTTCAGGAGTCGGAATTATATAGATATTCATCGGAATTGTCTATATCATCCTGAAACCGGATTCAGTATAATGTCTGTGGAAAATGAAGGAGTATACACAATATGATCAGAAATGATGAAGGTGCTGTTGCTTTAAAACACCGTGTTGTTGAAGGTCTTGCGCGCATGGAGTGGAATGACGCTGTGACCGAAGAAAATAAGGAAGCTCTTGCTTATGAAATTTCGCCGGGTCCCCATGCAACATGGAGATGCTGTGTATATAAGGAAAGAGAAATCCTGCGGTGGAGAATGCGTCTGGCCTCCAACCAGAACGCGTCTGTTACAAAACCGGCCAATAATGTTGTGCAGGTCATCGAGCCGGCCTGCGAAGAATGCCCGCTTTCTTCCTATACGGTCACGGACAACTGCCGTCTGTGCCTGGGCAAAGCATGTATGAATTCCTGCCGCTTCGGTGCCATCACGATGACGGATACCAGAGCGAAGATCGATCCGAACAAGTGCAAAGAATGCGGTATGTGCGCGAATGCCTGCCCGTACGGTGCAATTGCGCATCTGGTCCGTCCCTGCAAGAGAATGTGTCCGGTAGATGCGATCCATTATGATGAATACGGTATCTGCATCATCGATGAGGAAAAGTGCATCCGCTGCGGACAGTGCATCCATTCCTGCCCGTTCGGCGCCATCGATTCCAAGGTCCATGTGCTGGATGTCATCCGGGCAATCAAATCCGGCAAAGAAGTCTATGCGATGTGCGCACCGGCCATTGAAGGCCAGTACGGAGAGAAAATCTCCATGGCTTCGATCCGCGCTGCCCTGAAGAAGGTCGGCTTCAAGGATATGGTCGAAGTAGGTCTGGGCGGAGATATGACAGCTGCCTATGAATCTGCGGAATGGGCGGAAGCGATGGAAGAGGGACGCAAGATGACGACATCCTGCTGCCCGGCATTCATCAACCTGCTGATGAAGCATTATCCGAAAGTCTTTGAAGAGAACATGTCCAGCATCGTATCGCCGATGTGCGCGATTTCAAGATTTCTGAAATCCCAGCATCCGGACTGCATAACCGTCTTTATCGGACCGTGCATCGCCAAGAAGAGCGAATCCCAGGAAATGGGCATCGAAGGCAATGCCGACTATGTTCTGACATTCGGTGAAATGACATCGCTGCTGAGGTCGAAGGATATCGAACTCGAACCGGTCGATGAGAAATATCAGGAAGCTTCTGTCTACGGCAAGGGCTTCTCCAGCAGCGGCGGTGTAGCGGCGGCGGTTCTGGAATGCATGAAGGAACGCGGCCAGAATACCGAAAACGTCAAGCTGCGCAAGTGCACCGGCGGCAAGGACTGCGTCGTCGGCGTCAAGCTGCTGTCGATGGGCAGACTGCCGGAAGACTTCATCGAAGCGATGATCTGCGAAGGCGGATGTGTCGGCGGACCTTCCAAGCACGCAGCGGAAGCGGAAGTCAGAAAAGCAAGAACGAAGCTGATCGGGGAAGCGGATCAGCGCGGCGTTCTCGAAAATCTGAAGCAGTATCCGATGGATGCCTTCTCAATGGTCAGAGGCGAGATGCATCCGAAAGGAAAATAAGCATTGACACTGAGCATATCCGCAGAAGGATATGCTCTTTTTTTAGGCTCTTCATTAATAAGTGTGGGTTAGGAAATTAACAAATCATCAGATACAGAGCCGATATCCGATGAAATTCATCGAATAAAAAACGGGCATAGATTT
>CADABS010000041.1 GCA_902786245.1 uncultured Erysipelotrichaceae bacterium | reverse complement strand
GTATCCCTCTATGAGGCATATCACGAATATCACTATGGCATCTTTAAGGATGCCTGACTTTAATCAACGTTATCAATACGTTTGGGCAGAATAGCCAAAATAAAATGACGAAACTTGCAATCTGTCTGATCATTTCCGTAGCTACAATGATCAGTTATATTATCGGTAAAATTCCTACAGGCCTTACTGCGATGGTCAGTATGGCGCTCTTCGTAATCACAGGATGTCTTGATCCCAACACGGCAGTCGGATATTTCGGAAATCCCAACGGTGTCATGATGCTTTCGATGTTTGTTGTCGCGGCCGGATTCAACCGGACCCAGTTCGTCAAGAAGTGCGCGTCTTCAGTCAACAAGATCGCAAAAGGCTCTCTGACCCGTGTTATGTTCGGTTATGTCGTCATCACAGCTCTGCTTGCGCAGTTCATCCAGAGTTCTGTCATTGTTTACGGAATCATGGCACCGATGCTGATTGCCAGCTGTGATGAGCTCGGCATCAAGCCTTCCAAAGTGCTCTTCCCGCTGGCTATGATGTGCATCGCTCCGATTTCCACACTGCCGCTTGGCAGCGGCGCAACCCAGTTCGCAGAACTGAACGGCTATCTGGAAGCCAATGAATATACTGCGTTCACAGTCGGTCTGACAGATCCGATGAAAGCACGTCTGCCGATGATGATTTTCCTGGCACTGTACTGCATTTTCCTGGCTCCGAAGTTCGCACCGAATGAACCCGTTGTGGAAATGAACAGCGTTGAAGCCAGAAAAGACAACCGCGAAGCACTGCCTCCGTTCCAGGAAAAAGCCGGTTACATTATCTTCATCCTGACAACACTTGCCCTGATCTTCCAGCCGCAGCTTAAAATTGCCACATGGGTGATCTGCCTCAGCGGCGCTCTGGCAATGGTCCTGTTCGGCGTCCTGACGGAACGTGAAGCAATCGGCGCAATCAACTGGCCTATGGCATTCCTCTTTGTCGGCGCACTCTCCATGGGCGGTGCACTGACACAGACCGGTGCAGGTGAAGTGGTCGGAAACATTCTGGCAAATTTCGCAAACAAGCTCTCCAACCCGTATCTGATCGGATTTGTATTCTTCATCGTACCGTTCTTACTGACACAGATCATGATGAACCGTACAGTTATGATTATCTTTATTCCGATCGCGATTCTTGCGTGCAAGGCAATGGGAGCCAATCCTGTCGGAATCATTATCCTTGTCCAGTCTGCCTGCCTGAGCTCATTCATGACACCGATGGCAACTCCGGCTGTGCCGATGTGCATGGCAAGCGGCGGCTACGATATTAAGTCACTTGTCAAACAGTCTCTGATTCCGGCAGTCATCCTGTGCATCGTGTCTGTCTTATGGATCATGACTGTATTCCCGCTCTATTGATCGGAGGTGACAGGATGGAAATCAGAACGTTCCCAAAAGATATGAGTACTTTCGAGATCAGCCGCACAAACCCGGCATCCTGCCTGGTCAGCGGTCTGTTCTCAGAAAGTGTCAGGATCAGAGATACTGAACGGAAGTTCTATACATATCTGACACCCGGGCTCGCCTATAACCGGCCGTGTCTGGTTGTTGCACCGCCTGCGGATACAGATATACAGGAGATGATGGAGAATTCTTTCTGGAAGGAATTCGCCGACAGAAACAGAATCTTCCTGCATATCCTGGCAGCGGAAAACAGGACATGGAACGAAGACGGCAGTGATGCCGACTATATGAACCAGGTGTATATCCGCATCCAGGCCCGCCAGGCTTATGTCACCATGCAGGATAACATCTACGCCTGCGGTATCGGCAGCGGCAGCGTCATTGCCCAGCAGGCAGTCATGAGCATGTCCAGTGAATGGTCCGGACTGGCAACATTCGGCGACATGAACGAAAACGCCCTGAAGAATGCTGATACTGTTCACGGCAGTGAAAACACCGGCAAAACGGAACTGTCCATCAATGCTGCTAAGGTACAGGTGCCGGTATGGATGTTTATCAGTGAAAACAGCGGCGCGAATGCTTCAGTCTGCCGTTACTGGCAGAAACAGAATGATTCTGATCCTGAAGTTTTCTCCAATGCATGGGCTGATGAGATCTACTTCCCGTCATCTGTAAACAAACAGAGCTCGCTCAACGAAGAAAAGATTTCTGAAGTCAGAATTACAAACGGCTATGACGGAAATCTCAGTGAAGAAGCCATGTCGAAGGTATGGGAATTCCTTGCGGAAAACTGCCGTCACAGAGGATTCGGACACAAGATGCTGAGAAAACGCATGGATCCGGAAAAATACGGATTTACATACCATGAGACTGAACATGGCGGATTTACCAGACGCTGGTATGAATATGTGCCGGAAAGCGCGAAAGATAACGCGCCGCTGGTCGTATGCATGCACGGCAGAGGCGGAACAGCTGAATCCTTCATCAGCCTCTCCGGAATGAGCAGAGTCGCGGAAGAACGCGGATTCATCACGGTATTCCCGGAAGCCTGTGTATATCAGCAACGGCCGGGCGGCCTGCGGAACATTCTGCTCTGGAACGGTTTCTATGAAGATGAAAAGACTGACGATACCGGCTTTATTCTCAAGATGATCGATGATGTGAAATCAAGACACAGCATCGATGAGACAAGAATCTATGCCTGCGGTCAGTCCAGCGGCGGAATGATGACATCGAGACTGGCTCTGGACGCACCGGAAGTATTTGCGGCAGTATCACCGTGGAGTGCCATTATCGATCCTGATCATGAACTGGTGCTTCCGGAATCCATTGAACCGGCAGTGCCGTATATGTTCCTGTTCGGAGACAAGGACTGGCTCTGCACAGACAGGGAAAACGGAAAACTGGAATACCACGTCGTCAAAGACATTGCGGCATTCCTGGAGAATCTGATGAAACTGTATGAACTGGATACCACACCGTATTCCTACGTGTGCGGTGAAATCACATACTACGTCTACTTCAACCGGAATCATGTCCCGATGCTTGTTGTCGGCAATGTCAAAGATATGACACATGCCAACTATCCGCGTGAGAGCTGGATCGCTTATGACGAATTCCTCTGCCGTTATTCCAAACTGAAAGACGGTACACTCCTTTATATGGGCAGACCTGCCTGATCATCAGACAAAGACAGAATATCCTCCATGCAGAAATACATGGAGGATATTTTACAGGTGTACCCGATATGGATAAGAACTAGACGGTGAAAGTCCGCTGCGCACTTGGCAGTAGGATACGAATGTTAATTTGGAAGCGTTGGAAGAAACCGCGTACTCGGCTCCGGAAACTGGTACATCTTGGAACGCCAGAGTACTTTGCGTATCAGGCGGCAAATTCCCAAAGAGGATACTGGTTTACGGTGCACACCGGTGCAGTGATGCGCGCACTTTCCAATGAAAAACTCGTAAGCTGGGGCTATTTAGATATAGCTGAAGCCTACGAGGCCAAACATTCAAAACCTGTTCAACTGCGGTTTGTGTTCTAAGTCTTGGACGGGTCCGTACATCCGGTGCTGTGAGAGGACGGGGGCTAATCACCCCCTCCTGCTCGATGCTGCAGAGACTGCAGTCTTCATAACGCTCTGAAATGATGATATAAATGAATTAAGGAATACACTGAGTGAATCATGATTTATCCGATCATAAGATCATACTGGAGATCCACAATGAAAAAGATACTGATATATGCGGCAGCTGTTCTGCTGGTGATAGGCGGCGGATGCAGAAGGGCAGAAGAAACAGAAACGGAAAATGATAATGTGATGGGCGGCGGTACGGTTGATCACACGGATGCAGGCGCACCGAAGACCATCGAATCCGATGAAATTGTTTCCTTTTCTGCGTCCTTTTATGTCAATGATGATTATGCATACGGCGGCAGCTGGTATGCCTACAGCCTGTGGGAAGAAAACGGGAAGCTGATGCTGGAGGAAAGCAGAGCATACCGGATCAGCACGGAAGCGGACGCTTCTTTGCTGCAGGAAGTTCAGAAGGTCATTGCAAAGCATGAACTGACAAAACTGAACGGAATTGACAAACATACTGCCGGACTGCCGGAACAGTTTCAGCCCTGTTATCTCAGTGCGCTGTATGCGTCGGGTGAGAAACTGTATTTCTCCTTTAACAATGAACCGGAAGCCGGATGGGCAAAGGAACTGAAAAAACTGTTCAACCGTGTCTTCAGTGAAGCCGGATATGAAGAGACAAAAGAAGATGAAAACAATTATGTCATCGATCATTTCTCCCTGGAGTTTCAGCAGGGGGATCCGGTGACATACAGCTACGGCATGATCACAATGGAAAATGAGCAGGTTTATTTCTTCCGGAATGTCTATGACCGTGCGGCTTCCGCATCTCTCAGTTTTGAGTTTGCGGATATGGAAAACGGACTTCTGGAACAGCTGTCACAGAAGATCGAGGAGCTGGATCTGCAGAAACTCCATGAAGGCAGCCATCATGATCCGGATCATACGCAGGACTTCCTGGAGATTCATGTCGATTATGCGACAGGCAGACAGATCTACGGAGAATATGAAGCAGATGAGATACCGGAGATCTGGAATGATAACAGGGAGGAGCTGACTGCCTTTCTGGATGCGTATCTGCAGGAGAATCTGATTGCCGGCAGCTATCAGGAAATGGAAGAAATGATCTCGGCTTCGGAAGATGAAGCAGTACGGAAGGAACTTGAATATCAGATCGGACTGACGGAAGCGTATGAAGGATGGCAGATCCGGAGCTTTGAGAAAGAATGGGAAGATGACGGAACGGTATCTGTATCCCTGATTCTTCAGAATGGTACGGAAGAAAAACAGCTGCACTGCCATCTCAGGATACAGGGGAATCAAGGAACCTGGGAAATCACGGATTTCCGGTGGGATGAAGAATCATAGCATGAAGAAGGTTTTCCGAAGTTTACGGCAGACCTTCTTTTTCCGTATACCTGCATGTTAAAAAGCCGCTGCAGTTATTATTGCAACGGCTCCTTAATTATTCATATTATGCATGATTTGTGATGATGACATCTCGCATTCTGTATACAAAGGCTTCTTTTCCGTATGCGCCTGCGCCGAATAACGCGCCGGTGAAACGCTTGTTCAGGGGAACTCCTTCATCAGACAGATGGCTGACATCATCGAGTGTATACCTGCACAGTTCTGTTCCGTGTTCATCCATCAGGATGAATGTCCGCTTCAGACCGTCTGTTTCCGTTTTGAAGCGGTATGCGGAACACTGATTCTTGAACCGGTGTATTTCATGGAATCTGTTCTCTTTTCCTATTCTTTCCTTCAGTACACAGATATAATCCGAAAGATCTTTTCTGATCATCAATGAGACATAGGAATTCTCGTCATAATAGCAGACAAGACCGGCTTCCTGCTCCGGTTTCAAAACGGGCAGATCCAGTGTCAGTGAAGCTTCAAAGCGGAAGCTCTCCTATCTGTGCAGAAACAGATTTCTGCTTTCCGGACTGTAAAAAGGCGCCGGGGATGAAAGCAGCTGTACGTAACCGTCATATACATTGACCGCATTCTCCTGCGGTTCTCTTGGTGTCATCCATGCCGATGACCAGATTCCTTTGCGGAACACGGTTTCATCTGTATCTGCAATCCTTTTTTTAAAAGGCAGCGGGGCAAGAGAGGAAGGACCTTTCAGATCATTGACGACAGGCCATCCGTCAGGTGTCCATCTGATTTCATCCAGAGCGGTTTCTCTTCCCAGCATCGTATACTTTCCATCCAGCTTTCTGCCGCAGAGATAGACCATATACCATTTGCCGTCCTGCGTCTGTACAGGCTTGCCATGGCCGCATCTCTGGATGGGAGCCTTCGGATCATTCTGACGCATGATCGGATTGTACGGACATGGCTCATAGATGCCGAAGAGTTCTTTGGCGCGGGAAACGGTGATCCGGTGGCCGTCACCGGTTCCGCCTTCAGCCAGGAACAGATAATACCAGCCGTCCTTTTTCAGAAGATGAGGACCTTCCGGGGCATGTTTCTGGATTCCGTAATACAGAAGGGAGGCATCAGATATCTTTTCCGTGCAGTCTTCTGAAAGCTCAAAGATTCTCGCACCTCTGTTCAGTAACATATAATGTCTGCCGTTTTCGTGGAACAGGGAAGGATCGATGCCATCTTCTTCAATAAAGACCGGCTTTGTATAGGGACCTTCAGGTCTGTCGGAAGATACGATCATCTGCCTGCGCAGAATTGCTCCGCCGTCATTGTGCCGATAGGTTGCTGTGATATAAAACCTTCCGCCGTCATAGCTGATATCCGGCGCCCAGTATCCTCTGCCGCGTTCCAGCGCTCCGAGTTCAGACCATGCGGGATTCATTACGGCATGTCCGATGATCTGCCAGTGTACAAGGTCGGTTGAATGGGAAACGGGGATGCAGGGAAAGAAGATGAATGAGGAATTGACCATGTAGTAGTCATCATTCACCCTGATGATGGAAGGATCCGGAAAAAAACCGCGGCGGACCGGATTGGAATACATGTCTTCAAACGGTGTACCGATGACAGAAAGATAATACCGGTACAGTGTATCCGGAAATTTCCTGTATGCAATTTCATACGGTGTAAGCAGAGAACTGTCTGCTTCCAGCGGCGACATGCCGCATCTCTCGGTCAGATATCTGCATTTATCAATATCTCCGGATTCTGATGCGTAATGGAGAATGTTTCTGTGGTCCTGATCGTATTCATCAAGACTTGGCCGGGACTACTCCACGATATATTTCAGTATTTCCAGGGATCCAAATTCCGCTGCAGCAAACAGCGGAAGGCTTTCTCCCGGTTCAAAGGAACTGACAGTTTCCGGTGTTTCCGTCAGGATTTTCCTGACGCTGTCCAGGTCCTGATGCATGATTGCCTGATATAGTTCTGACATAAATTACCTCACGCAGACATCATAGCAGAGAATACGGAAAGAAGAGGATACAACCCGGCGTCATTCAGTTTTGCGCTGCTGTTTACAGCTGAGCAGACTTCATCAATCATTCGGAATTTGTGCCGGAAAATAATCGGACGGTATGCAATTGGCAGGAATTGATTGGGAATATGTATGAAATATAACGATTATGCAGTTCCGTATTCTCAGAAGAGACAGCTGCGATTGAAAAATACAGAATAAAGTATAGAAAAAATATAGAATAAATTTCCCGGGGAAACTTCTACGATTGTATTCTTCCCGTGAATCAGCAGACTCTTTTTGAAATCTCTTAGAAACAGCATTGCAGACAGCAGTACAGCAGACAGTCGATCCGGGTATGCAATCGTGCATGGCCGAAATAATCCCGCAGACCGGTATGAGGAAGTGCAATCGTAGACAGAAAGCAGACTCTAAAGTAGAATAGTCCCATGAATATATATGAACTCTATATTAATGAAGAAGAATACAGTGATCTGAGATCCGATGAAGCGGTCCGGCATCTGTCGGAAGCGATTCAGATCAATACGACCAGCTATATGGACGCGTCAAAGATCGATTATGCGGCATTTGACCGGTTTCATGCAAAGATGAAGGAATGGTATCCCTGTATTATGAAACATGGGGAATACCGTGAGATCGATTACAGCGTACTGATCAGGATACCGGGAAGCGATCCTTCCCTGAAACCGGCATTGTTCATGGCCCATCAGGATGTTGTTCCGGTGGTGGAGGGGACAGAAGAAGACTGGATCCATGATCCGTTCAGCGGCGATGTCGCAGACGGATATATCTGGGGCAGAGGGGCAATGGACATCAAGGAAATGCTCATTGCGGAACTAGAAAGCATGGAATATCTGCTTGAACACGGAAAGCAGTTCCGGCGTACGGTATATCTGGCATTCGGACAGGATGAGGAAGTCATCGGATCGGGAGCCATCGCAATCGCAAAGTATCTGAAAGAACAGGGTGTTGAACTGGAATTCGTGCTGGATGAAGGCGGCAGAGTCGGCAGCGGCGAAGCCTATGGAGCGGATATCGCGGTCGGCAGTATCGGCATGTATGAAAAAGGATATGCGGATATGAAGCTTTCTGCCGAATCCTTCGGCGGGCACAGTTCCAATCCGTTCCGCGGCACATCGCTCGGTGTTCTGGCCAAAGCCATCGCGGCAATTGTCGATCATCCTCTCGAGAATGTACTTCCTGCCAGTGCCAGGGAAACGCTGCGCATCCTGGCACCGTATATCAAGGAAGGACCGCTGAAGGAAGCGGTAAAAGATATCGATGCGAATGAAGCGCAGATCATTGCCCATTATCTGTCGCATCCGGATCTGAACAGTCAGATCCATACGACCATTGCTCCGACAATGATTTCCGGAGGATCGCAGGCAGGGAATGTCATGCCTCAGCATATGGAAGCGGTCATCAATTTCCGTCTGGCACCGCAGGATACGGATGAAGGTCTGCTGGAACACTGCCGTCAGCTGGCAGGAAAAGATGTAAAGGCTGAATATATTGTCGCCAATGAAGCATCCAGGGAATCACGCTTTGATACGATGGGATTCCATGCGCTGCAGGATGTTCTGTCGCATTATTTCAGGGACATTGTCTTCGTCCCGTCTGTCAATACGACGGCAACGGATGCCCGCAGCTATGAATGCGTCTGTGACTGCTGCATGCGCTTCGAACCTTTCCTGGAAGAACCGGAAATCCGTGCCAAAGGCGTCCACGGAACGAACGAAAAAATCTCCGTGCGCGCGTATCTTCAGGGTATCCGTGTACTGATCCGTATGATGGATCAGTTATGTTAGTCATATGGCTTGATTTCAGATTGTTTTTTGGTATAAATACCGTGTTAGGTAAATGATATGAATGAAAGAGTACTGCAGATTCTGATCGATTCGTTTATGAAAATACTGATGGCAGGCATCAGGGTGACCATTCCCCTGGCCGTGCTGTCATTTCTGTTTGCGCTGGTGATTTCCGTTCTGGTTGCTGTAGTGCAGTATGCCAATATCAAAGGACTGAAGCAGTTCTGCCGCTTCTATATCTGGATTATCCGCGGAACACCGATCCTGGTTCAGCTGTATCTGGTATTTTACGGCCTGCCTTCCGTAGGCATTGTCCTGCCGGCATTTCCTGCCGCAGTCATGTGCTTCGCAATCAATGAAGGCGCCTATATGGCTGAAAGCATGCGCGCAGCCCTGGAAGCTGTTCCGAAAGGGCAGCTGGAAGCAGGTTTCTGTGTAGGCATGAGCTACTGGCAGATCATGCGCAGAATCATTCTGCCGCAGGCATTCCGCACAGCGTTCCCTTCCCTGTCAAATTCCTTTATCTCCATGATCAAAGGCACATCCATGGCATCGACGATTACGGTCAGCGAAATGATCCGTCAGACACAGATCATCAATGGCCGCGTCTACCAGTCGCTTGCGCTGTATCTGGAGGTAGGATTTATCTACCTGATCTTCTGCACCGTCCTGACATGGATGCAGAACTGGGGTGAAAAGAAACTGAATGTATACGGAGGCACGAAATGATCGATGTACGCAATGTAACAAAGTCATTCGGTGACTTCGGCGCTCTGAAGGGTGTCAGCCTGCATGTGGATAAGGGCGATGTCGTCGCGATCCTGGGACCTTCGGGTTCCGGCAAGACGACACTGCTGCGGTGCATCAACTTCCTGGAAATTGCCGATGAAGGCACGATGGAATTCGATGGAGAAACATTCAATATGCATTCCATCTCCAGAAAGGACATCGGCCGTCTGAGAAGAAAGACAGCCTTTGTCTTCCAGAACTACAATCTGTTCCTGAACAAAACAGTACTGCAGAATGTGACGGAAGGACTGATTATTGCCCGCAGAATGCCGAAGGAAGCAGCGGAAAAGAAGGCCATTGCCGCCCTGAAAAAGGTAGATATGGCAGACCGTCTGGATTCCTATCCGTCCCAGCTTTCCGGCGGCCAGCAGCAGCGTGTTGCGATTGCCAGAGCGCTTGCGGCAGAACCGGAGATCATCTACTTCGATGAACCTACCAGCGCACTTGATCCGGAACTGATCGGAGAAGTGCTCGCAGTCATGAGAAATCTGGCGGAAGAGGGAATGACGATGCTGGTGGTGACGCATGAAATGAACTTCGCCCGCAATGTCTCCAGCAAGGTCGTCTTCATGGAGAACGGAACGGTGATTGAAGCATCGGATTCGAAATCCTTCTTTGAGAACCCCAAAGAAGAAAGAACAAAACTTTTTATCCAGTCGATTCAGGCTGGAAGAGAATAGGAGGAAAGAAATGAAAAAGACACTCAGCGTTTTACTGACAGCAGCTATGGCATTGACAATGGGCGCATGCGCCGGGAAAAAGAACGCGCTTGAAACAATCAAGGACAGAGGCTACCTGATCATCGGTACCGAAGGCAACTGGTCCCCGTGGACATACCATGATGAGAAGACAAACGAACTGACGGGCTTTGATGTAGAAGTCGGCAAGGAAATCGCCGCTGCCCTCGGTGTAGAGGCACGTTTCGAGGAAACAGCCTGGGAAAGCCTTCTGGCAGGTGTTGATTCCGGCCGTTTCGATATCATCTGCAACGGTGTCGGATACACGGAAGAACGCGCCGAGAGCTATGAATTCTCTGAACCGTATGTCTACACAAGAAAAGTTCTGATCGTCGCCGCAGACAATAACGATATCAAGAAGTTTGACGATCTGAAGGGAAAGAAAACAGCGAATTCCACAGGTTCCACCTATGCGGCCAGCGCAGAAGAATTAGGCGCAGAAGTTGAATATATCGATACATTCGGTGAAACGATCACGCTCCTGACACAGGGCAGAATCGATGCGACCATCAACTCCGAGGTTTCCTATCTGGACTATATGACACAGCATCCGGATGCAGCGATCAAGATCGTTGACCAGAGCGAAGGCGAATCCGTCTGCTACCCGGTCAAGAAGGGTGAAACAGAGCTTGCCCAGGCAGTTAATGATGCCCTTGCAGAACTCCGTGCTTCCGGAAGACTGGCAGAACTTTCCGAACAGTTCTTCGGCGGAGATATTACAAACAAGTAAACAGAAAAGAGCAGCTGAAACAGAAATATCTGTCAGGCTGCTCTTTTTCATTGTTCTGTCAGAGAATCTGTCCTGTTTCCGCAATGCGCTTATACCAGTAAGCGCTCTTTTTCGGATACCGCTTCTGCGTTTTGAAATCGACATAGAACAGACCGTAGCGCTTCTCATAGCCATTGGACCATGAGAAGACATCCATCAGGGACCAGAGGAAATATCCTCTGACATCGGCACCGTCCCGGATTGCATCGGACAGAACTTCGAGATGTTTACGGATGTAATCGATCCGGGCATCATCATTGACAGTACCGTCAATGAATTCGTCTTTATATCCCAGACCATTCTCGGTAATATAGATCTTTCTGTAATTGGGATAGTCTCTGGCAATCCGCATGATCTGATCATACAGCCCCTGCGGCCAGATAATCCAGTCCCAGTCCGTACGCGGAACATTAACATCAAACACGCGTTCGCCGACACCTTTGATCCTGTAGACGGAACTGCCTCTGGCACCGGAGGCGTTGTGCGTGATTTCCGTTTCGCATGCACATCCGCGCATCCAGTCGCTCATGTAGTAGTTGATACCGAGGAAATCATTGAGATCTTTCGCTGCTTCAAGAAGCACGAAGTCTTCTTCCCGCAGGTCCAGCGTACCGCCATTGGCAGCCAGGATTTCATTGACCCCCTGCATCGTATGTTCTGCATATTTTCCCAGATACGTAGCGTCCAGAATGAATCGGTTATGAATGATATCTTCCAGATCCGCTGCCTTTACGTCGGCAGGATTTTCCGGGTCATACGGATATTTTGCCGGCAGAGCATGCACGACACCGATTTCCCCCGGATATCCTGCTTTCTTATAGGCAAGGACGGCACGGGCATGGGCAGTCATCATATTGTGATGCGACTGGAATACTCTGGCAAGGTCATAGCGGATACCCGGTGGGAATTTGCCGGTGAGATACTGGCCGTCGCCGATCGGTCCGATCTCGTTGAACGTTGTCCAGCAATGCACTTCCGGATATTCTTTAAAACAGAATTCCGCATACTGCACGAAGGCATCGATTGTTTCCCGGTTCAGGAAGTCGCCTGCGGAATGGAGAGAGAGCGGTGTGTCGAAGTGGTGCAGTGTCACAAACGGCTCCACATGCCGTCTGCGGCACTCAGCAAACAGGCGGTGGTAGAAGGCAATGCCTTTCGGATTGGGTTCGCCGGTACCCTGCGGGAAGATCCGCGACCAGGCAATGGAAATCCGGATTCCGCGGATTCCGAATTCTTCGCACAGTTTCAGATCTTCCGGGTACATATGATAGAAGTCACTGGCAGGCTCTGCCGTATACCAGTAATGATCTGCAAGGAAACTGTCCCAGGCGACCGGGCCTTTGCCGTCCGTATGAACTGCGCCTTCCGCCTGGTAGGCAGCGGTTGCGCCGCCGTATATAAAATCTTTCGGCAGTGTTTTTGTCATATCATTCACGCATGCTTTTACGGACAAAGTCCAGCGCACCTCTGCCGTCGCGGGTCAGCCGGATATACTGAGCGCCTTCCATCCTGGCAAGACGTATGCCCAGCCGGCCGGTTTCCGCTTTCATATCTTCGTAATTGGAAGCGACCTGCGGTGCCAGGATAACAAGCTGATACTGGGGCAGGATCTCCCGGTGGGCGCCATAGCTTCCCGCAGCAGCCTTGACAGGCTCGTGATATTCTGCGGCTGCCTTGTTCAGGGCATTGGCAAGCAGACCGCTGGTGCCGCCTCCGGCACACAGCACCAGTACGTTCACCTGTTCCGTGATTTCCTTCACACCGGCATTTTCCAGAATGGCATCCGCCTTTGCGGTATTGAAATTTGCGGCGACTTTTTCCTGCAGAGAGGAATCCGTTCTGCCTTTCCGTTCTTCTTCGAGGATCTGTTCATCGTAGACCCGCAGGAAAGGGTAGTAGATGGCTGTATCCACCGCAATCAGCAGAACTGCCAGTATGATCGAAAGGAACTGGAAGTTGGTGCCCAGTACAATACCCAGCGGTGCCGGCGTAGTCCAGGGCAGATTGGCTGTGAAACTGTTCATGCCGAGGGTATCCACAAAGAATTTGAAGATCCATACATTGACGATCGGTGCCGCGATAAACGGGATGAAGAAGATGGGATTCAGTACGATCGGTGCACCGAAGAGAATCGGTTCATTGACGCCGAAGAAGGTCGGAACGACAGATGCACGTCCGATGGCGCGGTTGCGCTTGGACTTTGTCAGCCACATGAACATGAACGGCACGACCAGCGTCGCTCCGGTTCCGCCCATGGTCACAATAAACATCTGGGTTCCCGATGTCAGTACTTTGTCGGCGTGCAGACCGTTCTGCAGCAGCTGCAGGTTTGTTTCCACGTTGGCATAGGTGATGGCTGCGATGGCAGGTTCCACGATCGACGGACCGTGGATGCCGACAAACCAGAAGAATGCATAGGCGCCGAAGATCAGCGTAATGCCGAGATATCCGTCTGCCGCAGTGAACAGAGGAGCAAGCAGAACACCGATGGACTCCGCCACATTGACACCCATGACATGATGCACGGCAAGTTCTGCAGCGTACAGAAGGATGACGGAGAGGGTAAAGGGAATCAGATCCTTGAAGACCTGGGAGATGTTGGGAGGAACTTCCTCGGGCATCCGGATGGATACGTTATTGCGTACGCATACCTTATATACATTGACGGTTGCGAATGCCGCAATGAATGACGTAAGCAGTCCCTTTGTGCCCATGAAACCGGTCAGAAATCCTCCTTCCGCAGCCGGTTTGGCTGCCATCACGATGAAGCCGATGATAGCCGCAAGCATCGTAGAAATGTAGTTGATCTGGTTTGTGCTTTCCATGGTCCGGTTGATGGAATCTGTCAGAGCCTTGGCAGTCGTGCCGGCAACGAACAGACCAAGGATCCCCATGGAACAGCTGTAGGGAGTCATCAGGAGCGTTTCGATCTCAGGGCTCCAGCGGAATCCGAATGCGTTCGGTACATAGGCAATCAGAATGAAAATACTGGAGAACAGGATCACCGGCATGCCGGCAATAAATCCGTCCCGGATGGCCCGCAGATAAATATTCCGTGAGATTTTTTCAAAGAAAGGTTTTCCTTTCTCGATCCAGCTGATCAGTGCGTTCATGGTCACCTCCTCTTATACAGTTCAATCAGATGTTTCATCAGATCATGCAGAAGGATCGCAGTCATCAGGTGGTCCTGACCGTGCATCATGGTGATGCTGTAGGCGATATCTTCACCCATGGATTCCTTCTGCAGCAGGGATGTCTGCGCTTTATGGCGTCATTGAGACAGGTTTCCGCTTCCGCAATGAGTTCTTCAGCGCGGGCATAGTCACCGTTCTGCGCCCATTTCAGCGCATCGAGCATTTTGGAGCGGGCATCGCCGGAAAAGGCGACGATTTCAAATCCGAGCAGTGTTACTTCTTCTCTGTTCATGATGTTCTCCTTTATCTGTTGTTTTTCTGTGACCAGGGAACTGCTGTCTCACGGAGCACTTCGTTCAATGCCCGGATGTTATCAGCACCTTCACTTCTGAGCCACCTGCGGGCAGCTTCTTCACCGTGTTCCATATATGCTTTGACGCTTCCTGCCCAGGTTGCACGTCCGCAGAGCACACCGCTGAAGCAGGCACCTGATTCTTTCGCAAACCGCAGTGTTCTGCGGAAGAGATCTGCGCTGACACCCGCGCTGAGATAGATATAGGGAAGGCCGGCAGCTTCTTCCTGCAGGCGGAACCATTCCTTTGCCTCTGCCGCGGTATATACCGGTTCCTGATCTGCGAAGCCTTCCACATAAAGCATGTTTACGGGGACTTCCACTTTCAGCGCATCGATGCCGAAGCGGGGACCGGAGAAGATCTTCATGGCTTCAATGACTTTATGAGGCTTTGCTGTTGCATAGGCAGGTCCGGATACATCCGGATTCTTTTCGTCATAGGTCAGTATTTCCAGGAAGAAAGGAATATCTTCGCCGGCGCATTCCGAGCCGAGACGCTCGATCCATGCCTGTTTTTTCAGATTGGTCTCCGGGTTTCCGTCCGCATCGTAATACAGCAGGTATTTCACTGCGTCTGCACCTTCTTCGCAAAGGCGTTTTGCGGACCAGTGATCAAGACTGTCCGGCATGCGGTCATTGGAAGCTGTGTCATAGCCTGTTTTTTCATAGGCCAGAAGCAGTCCGGTATCCGGGGCAAGAGACTTTACTGCGGGAAGTCCGTATTCCGGATCCAGCAGCATCGCCGAGGCATAGCCGGACAGTTCCTCTGCGACGATTCTTTTCAGTTCTGCCATCTGCTCTGCGGAAGGTTCGCCGGTGCAGTACTGTTTCATCATTTTCCGCAGGGCGCCGCGCTGATCAAATGCCAGCGCTGAAATAATACCGTCTTTACTGCTGAGACGGTCCATATGCATTTTTTTATGATCTGTGAGTTTCATATTCTAAACCTTTGTTACTGTAATCTGCCGGTACAGCATGTCATAGTTTTTCATATTGACCGTACCGGTCTGTTTTTCCATGGCATTTAACATGCCGAATGTATTCGCTTTTTTCAGAAGATCTTCATCTTTCAGCCCGTGCACGATGCCGGACGCAATGCCGGCCACGGCAGCGTCACCGGAACCGACCGGACTGACGGCCCTGATCTTCGGAATATGTACGAGATAGAATGTGTCATTATGCTTTGCAAAGCATCCGTCCGCTCCCAGCGAGACGATGATCCATGCAATGCCTTCGAATATCCCGGATGACAGAGCTTCTTTCAGTGCTTCCGTCTCTTTCGGGATTTCTTTCTGCAGAAGAGCGCACAGTTCATCGATGTTGGGTTTGATGGCTATGGGTTTATCCTCTGCCTCCAGGGCTGTTTTCAAAGATTCGCCGGAGCAGTCGAGAATGACCGGAATGCCTGCTTTGCAGGCAATGGCTGTGAGCCGGGCATAGCAGTCAGTAGGTATACCGGGCGGCAGGCTTCCCGAGATGACCGCAGCGCTGCAGTTTTCAAGAAGCAGGCGGAAATGTTCCGTAAATCCTCGGTATTCTTCCGCAGATACAGCCGGTCCGGCTTCCAGGATCTCGGTCTGCTTTCCTTTATGCATGATGGCGATGCAGTTGCGGGTATCGCCGCTGACCGGATAAAAGGAAGCAGGTATTTGGGCCAGAGCAAGCTGTTCTTTGAGAAATTCACCGTTTTTCCCGCCGATTAACCCCGTCGCTTTTACTTCCTCGCCCGCAGCTGACAGTACACGTGTCACATTCAGTCCTTTTCCGCCGGGTGTTTTATGTGTTTCCTCTGCCCGGCTGACGGTATCCGGTATAAAAGCGGAAAGCCGGTAGGCAATATCGATGGAGGGATTCATCGTGACCGTCAGGATCATCGGTATTCACCTCTGTCCCATTTTTCAAGGAATTCATCAAAGAAATCCTCTCTGTCCTGTCCTTCAGCAGAACTGTCAAGAGACATGATCTGTTCAATCCGTTTTCTGTTTTCCTCTGTCGGCCGGTATTCTGACTGCAGGAAAGCATCAATGATGTCCAGAATCAGGAAGATGCCCGTGATCTTGCCGCCGAAGCCGATGACATTGGCATTCAGTTCTTCCCGGGCATAGACAGCCGGGGCGATATCCCGTACCAGCGCAGCGCGGATGCCCGGGACTTTGTTTACGGCATTGGTGATGCCGACACCGGTGCCGCAGATACAGATACCGAGTTCTGCTTTTCCGGAAGCGACAGCTTCACCGACTCTTTTCCCGAAAATCGGGTAGTGGGTGCGGAAATTGTCATAGGTGCCGCAGTCAATGACTTCAAAGCCATTGGCTTTGAGATGGTCCGATACCGCGATCTTCTCCATCGTTGCGATATGATCGCATCCGATTGCAATCTTCATAAGATGTCCTCCCGGGGCATGCCCATTTTATTGAGCATATCCACGCGGATCTGATGGCGTCCACCGTCATAGGATGCCTGGGCGAAGTTTCTGACGATGTTTTTTGCCAGCTGTTCACCGGTGATTTCCGCACCGATGCACAGGATCCGTGTATTATTGTGGGATCGTGTCATAAACGCTGTCCGCTCGTCAGAGACTTCTGCCGCAATCACGCCTTTGATCCGGCTGACCGTCATAAACGAACCGGCGCCGTATGCATCGATGATGATGCCGAAACGGTCATCGCTTTTCATCACTTCGCGTACGACGGCGATTGAAGCGTCGACAAAGCTGTCGGCAGGAATCTCTGCTGTATCAAGTACTTTGTAAGAATGATTCATAAGATCCTCTTTGAGGATGTCTTTCAGTCTGGCCCCGGTTCTGTCGGAGCCGAGAATAAATAACATGGTCTGTCTCCTTTCACTGATCAGAAGACTGCGCAGCTGTAGGCGGAATGATGTCCTGCAGGACGGATGCGGAAGGTTTTCTCTTCCTGCAACCTCAGACTAGTTTGAAGCAAACATTATGTCAAGGCTAAAACCGTTCAAAACGAACAATATAAGAAAGTATAATATGTTTAAAACAAACAATTATTCGACTATCGGTTTAGTCGTATTGACTTTTGAAAAAAGAAAAGGAAGAGCTTTGTGTTCTGCCGGGAAAAACAGGTCCTGACTGTTCGCAAACAGAGGACAATTGTTCGATATGTTTGATTGCTGTATGATATAAACAGTTAAGGGATAAAGGTATGAAAAAAGAAGAACGGCAGGAACTGATCCTGAATATGCTCGAAAGAGACGGCCAGGTAACGGTCAATGAGATCATGCACAGCTTATCGGTATCGGACATGACTATCCGGAGAGATCTGAATGAACTTGCACTGCGCGGTCAGCTGATCCGCACGCACGGAGGAGCCCGGCCTGCGGCTGCGCTGGAAAGCGGCTATGAACGCTCGCACATGGAAAAGAAAAGCCTGCATAAAGCAGAAAAAAAGATCATCGCCCAGACAGCTGCGGCAATGATCCATGATGGGGAAACAGTCTTCCTGGGACCGGGCACAACACTGGAACAGCTTGCGGTCTGCCTGCGGGAAAGAAACATCCGGGTCGTAACCAACAGCCTGCCTGTCTTTGAAATACTCAAAGGAAGCAGTTCTGCCGATCTGATCCTGACGGGCGGAGAATACCGTGAAAATACCGGTGCTTTCATCGGAACCGTGGCGGTGCGTGCCATTGAAAACATGCGCTTTGCAAAGGCATTCATCAGCGTCAACGGCATTGCCGGCGGTGCCGTATATACATACAGCGAAGAAGAAGGATACATCCAGAAACAGGCACTGAACAATGCGGCAGAAAAAATACTGCTGGCGGACAGCAGTAAATTCAATGCCTATGATTTTTATGAATTCTATCCGCTGGCGGATTTTGATCATATCATCACGGACAGCGGTCTTGAAGGAGAAGTACTGACGGAGCTGAAAGAAACTGCGGATGTGCGTATTGCCGGGGATGACCGGTAAGGGATGGCAGATTTTTCTGTGTCCGGTTTGGACAGGCACAATCATTTGGTTACTATTCACAGACAAAACAGATAAAGAATAGGATCGATTTGGTCTTATTCTTTTTTTCTTTATGTCACTATGATGGCAAAGTAGTTATAATACCAATACGGATAATATTGAATTTAAGTGGTGTTAAGGCCAGAATGGTAGTGTAAATATGTTTGTTAAAATTCTTGAGAAAACATTCAAAAATGGTAGAAAGCATTATTACGCAAGCATCGTAGAGAATAATAAAGTCAATGGAAAGGTAGTGCAAACAACTCGGGCATACCTTGGTGCGGTAAGAGAGGATCAGATCCCTTACCTCAAAGCGGCCTATATGGATCCGGATGATAAAAAAAGACCTGAGCTTGTTTATAAAGACAGATAAACAAATGTATATGCCGCGGGACTGTCATGTTTTTTGCACATGGATATCTCTAAGGTTATTAATGAACTGATAAGGGTATAATTGTTTATAAAGAAACATGTTTGCCTGCAGATGATTATGATGACACTGGATGAAGTATGGGCTAAAACAAATCCGTTCCAAAGTATTCTTACACATGGAAAAGTAAGCGGTTTAATAGCGCAGTTTTTGTTGCGCGAGTACATCTGTGAAGGAACAAAAGAATACTTATCCAGATCTTTTGAAGTGGATTTACAGCAGCTGGAGAACTTTATCGGGTACTATGTGTCTTTGCATGATATTGGCAAAATCGGCAGTAAATTTCAAAGCGGAGAGACTGGAAAATTCAATAATATCAGACATGAAAAGACAACTTTTCAGGCAGTGATGCATATTTGGACAGCAAAATACAGCATCGAGAAGCGTATTGCCCGTGTCTTCGGAGAAATTCTTCAAGCACATCACCAAGGTAAAACAGGAATTGAAGAAGAATGTGACGCCGAATGGAAAAGCTTGCAGGATGAATTCGAGAGTGAAATGGCAGAATTCTTTGGGAATAAAGCTCTCAGAATTCCAACTCAAATTCCTGCCCCTCAAGGGGCTGCAGAGGCAATTCTGCTTGGTATCGTAATATTGTCTGACTGGCTGGCTTCCGGGAACCTGTTTTATGAAGCCGATGAATGGAAAAATAATTTAAGAGAAAAGACACACGAGGTGATGGAACACTTTGCTGATGAAAGCGGTCTGTTGCCTGTTCAAAATGATTTTGGAAATAAATTTCATGAAGTGTGGCCGAATATCCCGGAAGGAGGAGAACGGGGTCTGCAAGCGTTATGTCAGGAAATTTTCGGAGGTCCTGATAAGTATACTCTCGTGTTGATGGAAGCACCTATGGGAGAAGGAAAAACGGAGGCTGCTGTATATGCGGCCATGCAGTTGGCTAAGCAATGGGGAAAAGACGGATTCTATATCGGTCTGCCAACATCTGCTACATCAAATCAGATGGTTTTGCGGATGAATGAGTTTCTGGCTATGCATAAATTCAAATCAGATGCACGATTGCTGCACAGTTATTCCTGGCTGGAAGAAAACGATGTTCAGTATAACAGCGAGGAAGAAAAATATATTTATCATTGGCTGATGCCCAGCCGTAAAGCAATGCTTTCGCAGTTTGCCGTAGGTACAGTGGATCAGGCTATGATGGCATCAATGTGTATTCGATACGGTGTGCTCAGGCTCCTGGGCCTGACAGGCAAGGTTCTCATAATAGATGAAATACATGCATATGATTTATATATGATGAATATTCTGACCGGTTTGCTTTCCTGGTGCAAAGCTTTACAGATTCCGGTGATTCTTCTATCCGCAACATTGCCGGAAAAACGAAAAAAAGAATTGCTCGCTGTTTTTTCAGATGGTGAATATATATCTGAATACCCGGCAATTACAACTGTATCTGACAAAGGGACTGTTTCTGTCCGGCGGATAAATCGTATAAGCAAACAAAACAAATATTTGATAGAAATGAAACCAATGCTTCATTCGTGTTCTGATATAGCATCACTCGCAATTGAACGGGTCAAAAACGGTGGCTGCTGCTGTGTAATAGTGAATACAGTCAGACAGGCACAGGAAATATATCAATCGATAGTGAGTGAGTCTTCAGATATTGAAGTGATGCTGTTTCATTCACGATTCCTGGTGAAAGACCGGAATACGATTGAAAAGGAATGTGTAAGAAAATATGGCAAGGATGGCACTCATAGGCCTGCGCGTTCAATTCTTGTTGCTACTCAGGTTGTAGAACAGTCGCTGGATGTTGATTTTGATTTTATGATCAGTTCGATTGCTCCGGCAGATCTGCTGCTGCAGAGAATGGGAAGACTCTTCCGACACGATAGTACCAGGCGTCCGCCGGGAGTTATGAATCCTGTTATGACAATACTGGTTCCGGATAATGGCGATTATGGAAATGATGCGTATGTTTATGATTCATGTGTATTGAAGCAGACAGAATTTGTTCTAAGCAACTATGAAACGATTTCTGTTCCCGGTGATGTAGAAAAAATAATCAATGAATGTTACGACATTCAATATGTTCCTGAGGACAGAATCAGTGAATGGAAAGAATACGAATCCGATATAGCAAAAGAGGCGGCGCAATCAGATAAGTATAAACTGGCGGCGCCAAACAAGAAATTTACACCGTTATATGCAGATGTGGATTTTGATGATGAAGAAAAAAGCGGTTATCTTTCTGCGCAGACAAGGCTTTCAGAGCCGACTGTTACTCTTTCGATCATAGACGATAATCTGTTTGATCAACTGAAAACAAGCGCATCAGACCATTACATTAAGGTTAAAAGCAAAAACCTTGCACGGGTTCTGATGGAGAACAGCACAAATCTCAGAGAGAGAACACTTGATAGACTGCTTGCAGAATACAACATTGAAACCCTACGGGGAAAACTGCTTGCAGAAGGGTGCGTAATCATAAGCAACAGCAATGGAATTATCAGTGCTGACCAGAATATAGGCGTTATATGGAAGGAGGATTAGATGGAGGAAATCTATAATGTTTTGAAAGAACCGTGGATAAAGACGGAAGATTTCGAGGGAAATTTCAAGAGGTACGGCATTATTGACTTACTGGCGAAAGCACAGTCTATCAAGGCAATTACATATGCCAGTCCATTAGAAGAATTTTCGGTTTATCGTTTATTAAATGTATTCCTTATGGATGCGCTGCGTCCGGAGACAATTGACGATATTCAGGATCTTCTTGATAATGGCAATTTTGATTCAGACAGGATTCAGGAATATGTAAAACAGTGTTTGGAAGAAGGAGTCAGTTTCGATTTGTTTGATGAAAACAGACCGTTTATGCAGGGCTTCCCAAACAAAAACTATGAGAAAGACAGCAGAAGTGTCAATTATCTGGATTATTCGATACCAACAGGTAATAATGCAGTTCACTTTGACCACTTGGAGTCAGATCATGCAGTTGAGTATGCAGATATTTTACCGAAAATAATAGCCTGCCAACTGTTTGCGACTGCTGGCGTACAGGGATTTCCATCGAGTATTAATGGAGCACCGCCTTATTTCTCAATCGTGGTTGGTAATTCTTTGTTTGAAACACTGATATACATGATGGTACCAATCGAAGAAATATCAATTTCATTTGATAATCCCAAAGTATATTGGAGAAACAAGCAGGAAATCATTCCAAAGGAGACTGTCACCAGAACGTCGTGGCTATATGGAATGCTGTATCCCGCAAGAAGAATCAGATGTATCCATGATGAGGATGGCCGCGTAAGGGATGTTTATTTCGGACAGGGAAGTAATTTTACGGATCAGAGCAACTGGACGGATCCGGAAGTTACATACAGGTTTAATGACAGTGGAAGATTCCCCTGGAGACCGGATACAGGAAAGGCGATCTGGAGAAATCTATCGGATCTGATAGATATAAAAGGAAAAAGAGCACCGGTTATATTAAATGTTTTCCGAAGGATATGCGGTTCAAATAAGTATGCAAGAATTAAACTGTATGGAGTTCAAACCAATCAGGCCAGCTATCTGGATCTGGCGGGTTACGACATGCAGATACCGGAAACAGTTATCGAACAGCAGGACAGGATTTCGCTCATCCGTGAATACATAGGTGATGCAGAAGAAACTGCAATCAGAATAGGACAATCGTTTTCCGGAAAGAATCTGCCATCGGGATTGAGCAGTGTTTTGACAACAGTTAAAGATGTCTGTATACGGAATTATTATTCTGAAACGGAATCCGTTTTATGGGAGTTATGCAATACATACCTAAGCGATCCTGCGATGGATGAAAGTACATGCCGGGAATTCTGGAAATCAGAAATCTCGAGGGTTGCAAGAAAACAGGTCAGAAATGAAATGGAGAAACTGCAGCTGCCCGGCAAGTATTTGATTCAGATATATAAAAATCAGATTCCTTTACTGAAATATCTAAATGAGTTGGAGAAAGATGGTGAGAGTTAATGGAAGATAAACAGTTTTTTGAGAGTATTTATCAATTATCCAGCGGAGAAAAAGCGGCACTTAAAAGAAACTGCGGATCGATGCTGGAGCAGGCAGATGGAAATGCAATTCTTGCATTCTATAAATGCCTGCCGTATGGAGTTCCGAAAAAACAGGAACCCTATTGGTTTGCGGCTGCATGTATTGCATCTTTATTCAAGGAACCGGGGAATAAACCTATTGAACAGGTATTCTCAGAATTGAAGAATGAATCGAATTCAATTGAAATGAGAATTGCAGGTTTAATTGACATGAACTGGGATGAGGATGGCTATTTTTTGCAGAAACTGACCAGACTGATTAAGATGAGTGTTCAAAAGGGTTACACCGTTGACTGCAGTAAATTGCTGGGGGATCTGATTTACTGGAACAATGATACAAGAAGTGTACAGAAAAAATGGGCTAGAGCTTTATATATAAAGAAAAATGTAGAAGGAGAAGAATAATGCTTTACGAAATTCATATGCTGAAGAATTACCCTGCAACAAATCTGAACCGTGATGAAACAGGCGCACCTAAGACATGCGAATTTGGCGGCGCAGTCCGTGGAAGAATTTCCAGTCAGTGTCTCAAACGCACTTGGAGAACCTCAGAATTGTTTAAGGAACTTGTCGGACAGGAAAATCTGGGAATCAGAACCAGAACGCTTCCGGAACTGGTTGCGGCAAAACTTTTGGAAAGAGGAAATGATCCGGAACTCGTCCAGGAAATCAAGGGAAAGGTTTCAGGAATTGCAAATAAAGATGGTGCTGAGAATAAAGATCCGTCTAAAACTGCCCAGATTGCTTTTTATTCCAATCAGGATATAGAGGCTGTAACAAATTGTGTGGAACAGTATATTCTCAAAAATCCCAGCGTGAAGGATATTAAAAAGATAAAAGCAAAAGATATCCTTGCCGATATTAAGGATGCAAACGTGCGCCCGATAACACTGGATATTGCTTTATTCGGCAGAATGGTAACTTCAAATGCTTTCAGGGATGTAGAAGCGTCCATGCAGGTTGCGCATGCTGTTTCTACAAACAGAATTGTTCTGGAGAGTGATTACTATACTGCAATGGATGATATGCTCGATGGCCAGACGATGGAGAATAGCGGCGCTGCTAATATCGGCGATGTTGATTACAATTCGTCATGCTATTACTTATATGCTTCAGTTGATTCTGATGCATTGGTAAAAAACCTTGAATACTCTGAAGATGCAGAAGATATTGTTAAAAAGGCAATTCCTGCAATTATCCGGACGATGGCATTAACCAATCCGTCAGGAAAACAGAACAGTTTTGCAGGAAACGTTCTTCCCAGTGCAGTATTGGTCGAATGCAAAGAAAAGAAAATTCCGGTCAGTATGGTGAATGCATTTGCTGAACCTGTAAGCAACAGGGAACTGGTAAAAGATAGTATTGACCGTCTTGCCAAAGAGTGTAACATGCTTAACCGCAATTACGGCATTCCTGTCGAGAAAAGAGTATGGTTCTGCGTAGATAAATACGAGATTGACGCTCCCGAAGAATCCGTCAAATGTGCAACTTTCAATGATCTGGTCAATGAAGTAGCGAAGACATTGGAGTAATGGACCTATGAAAGAACTGATAATACTTCACTTTGAAGGTATTCTTCAGTCCTGGGGTGAGAATTCAAAGTGGAACAAGAGATCAACGTCCGGATTTCCTACTAAGTCCGGAATTGTCGGAATAATCAGCTGTGCTTTAGGCTTGAACAGAGATGATCCGAAGATTGAAGATATTTCCAGCAGGATTGTCATCGGTGTACGTGCAGACAGACGAGGAACGATAATCAGTGATTATCAAACAGTCCAGGGAATGCCGGATCTATATACTGCCGATGGGAAGAAAAGAAATAACAATACACTGGTAACACCACGTGAGTATTTATGTGATTCATCTTTCACAGTGGTAATTGATGCAGATTCTGTACTTATAGATGAAATTGCAGAAGCATTCATGAATCCGATCTGGCCTGTATATCTTTATCCCAGAACAAATATTATCCGAGAAAGATTGACTTTATCCCTTTATTGATAAGGAATTCTGTTATCTATTCCCGGATAATTATTCACCTCAGGA
>CADABS010000040.1 GCA_902786245.1 uncultured Erysipelotrichaceae bacterium | reverse complement strand
GTCAAATGGCGGATCTCGCAAGTGGATCCCGCAGTGTCTGTATCCGCCAAAAAGGAGGTGCAGTAATGTTCGGAAAAGATTTTCAGCGTAAATACGCGCTTACCGATCAGGGCATAAAGAACACAAAACAAGGGACGATCTTCACTGTGATCGTGAACCTTGTGGTCATGGGCGGAATGGGCATCCTGTATCTCCTCATGACGAAGTTCATGGACACATTAACGACCGGTGCGCCGCTTCCGAATGCCCTTACCTTTATCCTGCTGGTGCTTGCCTTCGTGGTCCTTTCCCTGATCACACATATGCAGCAGTATCGCACGACCTATGGCCTGGTATACAGCGAAGTCAAAGCGGTCCGGATCAGCATTGCCGAGCGCTTAAGAAAGCTGCCCCTTGGCTATTTCGGGAAGCGGGATCTTGCAGACCTGACAGAGACCATCATGGGCGACGTCAACCGCCTTGAGCATGTTTGGTCCCATTGCCTGGGGTATTTGTATGGATCGTATATTTCTACCGCGATCATTGCTGTCGGACTCTTCTGCTATAACTGGAAATTAGCTATTGCCTGCCTGTGGGGTGTTCCGGTGGCCTTCGCTCTGCTTTTCGGAAGCCGCAAGCTGGCAAAGAAGAATTCAGAGGTCACAAAAGCAGCGGGTATCCGGGTATCTGACGGCATTCAGGAAACCCTCGAAAACATCCGGGAGATCCGGGCTACAAACCAGGAAGAGCGGTTTCTGAATGAGCTGAACGCGAAGATTGATCACCACGAAAAGACCATGATCAAAGGTGAATTGTCCACCGGTATTTTTGTCAATGCAGCCAGCGTGATCATGCGCCTTGGCGTAGCGACAACGATACTGACAGGTACGAGTATGATCCTTTCCGGCCAGATCGATTTCATGCTGCTGTTTATGTTCCTGTTAGTGATCACCCGTGTATATGCGCCTTTCGACCAGGCTCTCGCATTGATTGCCGAGATGTTTATGTCTCAAGTCGCTGCCAGCCGTCTGATGGAGATCTACGATGCGAAGACCGCCGATGGGGCCGACAGCTTTGCGCCGGATGGACATGATATCGTCTTTGAGAATGTGGGCTTTGCTTACGACAATGAACAGGTCCTGCGTGGTGTAAGCTTTACAGCGAAAGAGGGCGAAGTGACCGCACTGGTCGGCCCTTCCGGCTCCGGCAAGAGCACCTGCGCCAGGCTTGCTGCAAGACTTTGGGATATCGACAGCGGTACCATCCGTGTCGGTGGTGTGAACATAGCAGATATCGAGATTACTCCATGGTGTTCCAGGATGTGGTATTGTTTGACGATACCGTGATGGAAAATATCCGTCTGGGCAAGCACGGTGCTTCAGATGAAGAGGTTCTGGCCGCCGCCAGAGCAGCCAACTGTGACGAGTTCGTAGAGAAGCTTCCGCAGGGCTATGCCACGCCCATCGGAGAAAACGGAGCGAAGCTCTCCGGAGGAGAACGTCAGCGGATCTCTATTGCCCGTGCACTTTTGAAGAATGCACCGATCGTGCTTCTGGATGAAGCAACGGCTTCTCTTGACGTAGAGAACGAGACGAAGGTGCAAGGCGCGCTGTCACGGCTGCTCACCGGGAAAACGGTACTGGTCATCGCCCACCGTATGCGTACTGTGGAAGCGGCGGATAAAATTGTTGTTCTTTCAGATGGCAAGGTGGCCGAAGAAGGAAGTCCGGCAGAACTCCTTGCAAAAGAAAACAGCCTTTTCAGACGCATGACGCAGCTGCAAAATGCCAGCGCAGACTGGAGCATCTGAAAAAACAGCCAAAGGCTGGAGTGACCATCGCCGTCATCCTGGGCGTGATCCCGTATTTTCTGCTTTATCAGATCATTGCCATACTGACAGTGGGCAGAAGTATCTTTCTGGGCTTTGTGCTCTGGCGAACAGTACACACTGCCTGTGCCTGGTTGGATTGGAGGAGGTGCATACGCCTCCTCCGCTGTTTTTCTGCCTGAAAAGAGGCCTTTCCAGCTGCCTGTTAAAGGCTGCCGGAACGACCTCTTGTTCATGAATCACATTGTCTTTAAACGCTTATGGGGGTATTCAATTTCCCAAGTCAGCTTGGATTCAAATTTCAGCTACTCCACCTGATTCCGGAGCGCCAAAATAAAAACGGCACATTTCTGCGCCGTTCTGTACTCTTGCTTACTAAGTGGATTAGTGAGTGAAAGCAATCTGTGTCGGACCTGTCATGTCGTCTTCAGCCAGCAGAGAGATGTTAGCTTCTTCAACATGCAGAGTTTCGAACTTGCCTTCGCGGCCGCTTTCTGTCTTGTAGTTGACTGTGAAGGACAGAGTGTCATTTACTTCACCGAAGTCAACGTCAACAGACTCACCGTCAGCCAGTTCCTTTTCGAAAGCGTCGAGTTCGCCTTCGTTGTTGGAAATTGTCAGAGTAACCTTTTCGCCTGTGTTGTTTGTAACAACATAAGCTGCCTTGGCATTTGTTACAGGGAGTTCCTGAACGAATGCAATCTGTGTGGAACCTGTCATATCGTCTTCAGCCAGCAGAGAGATGTTAGCTTCTTCAACATGCAGAGTTTCGAACTTGCCTTCGCGGCCGCTTTCTGTCTTGTAGTTGACTGTGAAGGAGAGGTCAGCCTTGACTTCGCCGAAGTCAACTGCTTCATACTTGCCGTCTTCCAGTTCGCCTTCTTTTGTTTCGAGTTCACCTTCGTTGTTGACGATCGACCAAGTAGCCTTTTCGCCAGTGTTGTTGATGATGTAGTAGCTTGCTACTGCTGTTTCAGGCTCTGCTGTTTCTTCTTTTGTTTCTTCTTCCTTTGTTTCTTCTTCAGTTGTGTCAGATGTTTCGGGTTCGGAAGAGCTGCAAGCGGCAAGGCCCAGTGCCAGCATCGCAGCCAGTGATGCTTTCCAGATGTTTCTCATGTTAATTCTTTCCTTTCAAAAACATATACTGCATTTTTCGCAGCAATGTTAATATAACGCTGTAAAGTCAGTTAGTAAAGACAGATGATTTGATATTGGCATTAAAATGTAAGGAGCAGGCATGGGATTCATTGAATTCAGAAATGTACGTAAGATATACCATCAGGGCGAGGTTGAAATCTGTGCTCTGAACGGCTGTGATTTTTCCATTGAAAAGGGCAGGATCGTCATTATTGCCGGTGCTTCCGGTGCCGGCAAAAGCACGGTTTTGAACATCCTTGGAGGCATGGATACATGCACCGACGGCGAGATCATCGTAGACGGTGTGCGGATCGATGCGATGGATGAAAAGCAGCTGACCGACTACCGCCGCTTTGACATCGGCTTTGTGTTCCAGTTCTATAATCTTGTGCAGAATCTGACTGCTCTGGAGAATGTCGAACTGGCTACGGAAATATGCAGGAATCCGCTCGATCCGGCAGAGACGCTGAAGCAGGTGGGTCTGGAAGAAAGAATGAACAATTTTCCTTCCCAGCTTTCCGGCGGCGAACAGCAGAGAGTCGCGATCGCCAGAGCGCTTGCCAAAAACCCGAAGCTTCTGCTGTGCGATGAACCGACCGGTGCGCTGGACTATGTCACCGGCAAGCAGATTCTGAAACTGCTGCAGGAGACCAGCCGGAATACCGGCATGACGGTCATTATCATTACCCATAACCTGGCAATCTGTCCGATGGGGGATCAGGTGATCAGAGTAAAAAGCGGCCGCATCATCTCGGATGAGATCAATGAACAGCCGCAGGATATCGATACGATTGAATGGTGATCATTCGCTTCTGAGCGAATAGATACAGCCGCAGTAATTCTGTTTATACAGATTGTATTCTTCGCAGATGGCATTGGAACGCACCTGGCCGTCTGCTTTTTTGAAGTCCGAGCAGAAATATTTTGTATGGGTATATTTCTGCTGCAGTTTCAGACCGATTTCGTTGAGTTTCTGGGAATCTTTCTGGCGGGAGAAGGTCATGACGGTCGTGAACCAGTCATAGCCGTTTTCATCGGCATAGCGGAAACATTCATCCATCCGTTTCTCATAGCACCAGAAACATCTTTTCCATCCTTCCGGATCATCTTTGCCGAAGGCAAGATCCTGCATGTACTGCGTACCGTCATACGGCGTGACGATCAGGGAGATAGAGTCATTCCAGCGCTCTTTCAGATATCTTTTCAGTTCTGCCAGGCGGTGATCATATTCTTCTTGAGGCCAGATGTTGGAGTTGTGGTACATCAGTGTGATATCGAATGTATCGGCCAGCAGTTCCATCGGCCAGCATGCACAGACGACACAGCAGGCATGCAGAAGAATCCTGGGCTTTTCGCCGGATGCCCGGATCTGTTCCATGCACTTCAGCGATTCTTTGTGGTAGTTCCGCTTGGCGGAGGATTTTCTGCCCTGGATGTAGGCAATGTATTCTTCCCGGTCAGTCATTGGTGATGAACATGCAGTCGCCGAAGGAGAAGAAGCGGTATCTTTCTTCTACTGCGTGGCGGTAGGCTTCAAAGGTCAGATCATATCCGGCAAAGGAACAGATCATCATGATCAGGGTAGACTTGGGCAGATGGAAGTTTGTCAGCATGCAGTCGATGGTATGCCATTCATAGCCCGGATAGATGAACAGCTTTGTTTCGCCGCTGCATTCTTCAAAGCGGCCGAAGCGGTTCCATACGCTTTCCAGCGTTCTGACGGAAGTCGTGCCGATGGCGATGATCCGTCTGCCTTCGGCTTTGGCCTGATTGAGAATATCCGCCGTTTCTTCTGACATATAGTAGACTTCGCTGTGCATATCATGTTCGGCGATGTTTTCCGTATCCATAGGACGGAAGGTGCCCAGTCCGACATGCAGGGTGACTTCGGCGATGATCACGCCTTTGTCCTGCAGCTGACGGAAGATTTCATCGGTGAAATGCAGACCGGCTGTCGGGGCTGCGGCGCTGCCTCTGATCCTGGAATATACCGTCTGGTAGCGTTCCGGGTCATTCAGTTTTTCCCGGATATACGGGGGCAGGGGAACATTGCCGAGCGCATCGAGAATTTCATTGAAGATGCCGTCATAGATCATCTTCATCTTCCGGATGCCTTTTTCGCCGATGCCGACGCACTGTGCTTTGAGTTCGCCTTCATGGAAGGATACGATGGTATTCATCTTGACGGTCTTTGCGTTTCCGACCAGGCATTCCCATACATCGTCTTCTTCCTGCCGCAGCAGAAGCAGCTCGACATGGGCTCCGGTTTCTTCCTTGGTTCCGTAAAGACGGGCCGGGATGACCCGGGTGTTATTGCGGACCAGTACATCGCCGGGTCTGAAATAGTCTGCGATCTCGGAGAAGATATGATCTTCAAATGTACCGCTGTTTTTATGAATGACCATCATCCGGGAAGAAGAGCGGTCGGCCAGGGGTGTCTGGGCGATCAGTTCCTTCGGGAGTTCATAGTCAAAATCGCTTGTTTTTTCGTACTGCATATCAGAATCCTCTTTCATCGAATTTCATTGATGCCAGTGTTTCGTTTTTGAAATCATTGTACCGGTCTTCTTTGATGGCCTGTCTTGCGTCTTCCATCAGTTTGACCAGGAAACGGGTGTTGTGGATGGACATCAGTCTTGTGCCGAAGCCTTCATCCGTGCGCTGCAGATGATTGAGATAGGCTCTTGTATAGTTTCTGCAGCAGTAGCAGTCGCATTTCTCATCGAGCGGTGAGAAGTCTTCTTTATAGACTGCCTTGCGGATATTGATCCGGCCATGGCTGGTCATCAGCGTTCCGTGCCGGGCGATCCTTGTCGGCAGGACGCAGTCGCACATATCGATGTTCATGGATACCGCATCCAGCAGGTCATTGACCGCACCGACGCCCATCAGATATCTGGGCTTGTCCAGGGGCAGTGCTTCCTGGCTCCAGCGGACCATGCGGACAAAGGTTTCTTTGTCTTCACCGACGCTGGTGCCGCCGATTGCATATCCGGGGAAATCCATTTCCACCAGTTTCTCGGCGCTGTAATGGCGCAGATCCTGGTAATCGCCGCCCTGGACGATGCCGAAGATTGCCTGTTCATCAGGTCTCTGGTTTGCGTTTTTTCCCCGTTCTGCCCAGCGCAGTGTCCGCAGCATCGAAGACTCTGCGTATTCCCGGGTAGCCGGGAAGGGGATGCATTCATCAAAGGACATCATGATATCTGCACCGATCGCATTCTGGATCTCGATGGATTTCTCCGGGGAGAGAAACAGCATATCGCCGTTGAGGGTGTTTTTGAAGGTGACGCCTTCTTCGGTGATCTTTCTTGTATCGGCCAGGGAAAAGACCTGGAAGCCGCCGCTGTCCGTCAGCATCGGTCCGTGATAATTCATGAAGCGGTGGACACCGCCTGCCTTGCGGAGCACTTCTTCCCCGGGACGGAGCCATAAGTGGTATGTATTTGCCAGGATGACACCGGCACCGAGATCATAGAGTTCTTCCGGAGAAAGAAACTTGACGGTTGCCTGGGTGCCGACCGGCATGAACATCGGGGTTTCCACGTCGCCGTGGGGTGTGTGCAGGATACCGGTGCGGGCACCGCTCTGTCTGCATACATGTGTTATTTCAAATGTTACGGGATTCATAGCATTCCTCATTTCCGTGCATAAGTATAACATGCTTCGAAGTGCTATAATGATGGATGGTGAAAAGAAATGAAATCACAGAGAATCCGAATCAGGAATATACCCGCTGACACAGCCGTGATCCGCAGAGTACGGGTCAAGCCGATGGCAGTCATCATCGTGATGCTGATCATGGACATTGCCATGCTGCTTATGAAGCCGTACCTGCTGATTGCCAGCCTGACCATGATCATGCTTGCACTGTTCAGCCTGTTCGTCATGCCCGACAGGATCCTGTGCGAATTTACGGACAGATACCTCATACTGTATAACGACCATGACCGGGTGCACTGCTGGATGATCTATTACGAAGACATTGTCAGCTGGCAGTATGAATGGCATCCCTCCATCGATACAATGGTGATCAATCTGGTGGACGGCACCAGCCAGAGCCAGGACATGTATTCGCTGCTGAGCGTATACAAATACATGCATCAGTACGCACCAGGCAAGATGAAGAAATACGGAGGCAGGAAATCAGTCATATGAAATGGATCGATCCCGAAGCGGCACAGCAGTGCCGGCAGGCAATGCTGAATGAAAAAGAATATGATGACATGAGTCTGATCTTTGACATGTTCGGGGACAGCACCCGGCTGAAGATCATGAATGTCCTCTTTACCCATGAACTGTGCGTATCCGATATCGCAGGTCTTCTGGAAATGAGCACCAGTGCGGTATCGCATCAGCTTGCGTCACTGAAAAAGACAAAGCTCGTAAGAACCAGAAAGATCGGAAAGAGTGTTTATTACTCCATGGCGGATGAACATATCGAAAACATCTGGCGGATGGCTTACGAGCATATCCATGAATGAATATTCTGGCAATTGATTTTGAAACGGCGAATAACAATCCCGCCAGTATCTGCAGCGTCGGCACGGCCATGATGGAAGACGGCGCGGTAGAGGAGAAATACTATTCGCTGATCCGTCCGGAAGCCAATGTCAGCCGGTTTCTGCCCTGGAATATCAGGATCCACGGCATCACACCGGCCGATGTGAAAGATGCACCGGATTTCAGGACCGTATACAGAGAACTGCTGCCGCAGTTTGACAATGCTCTGATTGCTGCCCACAATGCCCGGTTTGATATGGGATGTCTGAAGGCAGCCTGTCTCAACTGCGGACTGCCGGTACCGGTCATCCGCTGGTTTGATACCGTTGAACTGTCCCGTCATGTCTTTCCCCAGCTGCCGCATCATCGTCTCAATGACATGTGCGATTATCTGCAGATCGAACTGAACCACCACAACGCGCAGAGCGATGCCTGCGGCTGCCTGATGATCGCTGCCCATGTCATGAACCTGACTGGCATCTATGATCCTGAGGAAATGCTCGCCGCCTGCCGCACGCGCATTCATACACTGTAGGAGGAAGAAATGAAAACAGTCATCATGGAATCACTGGGAATCCGTGCAGACAGCCTGAAGGCGCATATGAAGCCTTTTGAGGAGCAGGGAATGGAATTCAGCGTCTGTGAACGCACGGACTCCATTGAAGAACAGATCAGAAACGCAGAAGACGCAGATATCATGATCCTGGCCAATATGCCGATGAAGGCCGAAGTGCTGCGGGCATGCAATAACCTGAAATTTGTCGATATCGCTTTTACCGGAACCGACCATGTCGCCCTGGATGTATGCCGCGAAAAAGGCATCGCCGTATCCAACGCATCCGGATATTCCAACGAAGCCGTTGCGGAACAGACCCTGGGCATGGTGCTGGGGATGGTCAGAAATCTTCCGGCTCTGGACCAGAGAGCCAGGGAAGGCGGAAATAAAAACGGCCTTGTCGGTACGGAAATCAAAGGGAAGACGGTCGGTATCATCGGTCTTGGCAGGATCGGCAGACGCAGTGCAGAACTGTTCCATGCCTTCGGTGCCCAGGTGATCGCATATACCCGCACACCGGCAAACAATCCCCTGGAGTATGTACAGTGCACGGATCTGCAGGATCTGCTGCAGAGATCCGATATCGTTGTTCTGCACTGTCCTCTGACCGATGCGACCAGAGGCATGATCGGCAGAAATGAACTTGCCCTGATGAAAAAAGAAGCGATCCTCGTCAATGTTGCAAGGGGACCGGTCGTCGATACACAGGCTCTGACAGATGCGCTGAAGGAACATGTCATTGCCGGCGCATGCATCGATGTATTCGATACGGAACCGCCGCTGCCTGCAGACGAGCCGCTGCTGCATGCACCGAATACATTCCTGACACCGCACAGCGCTTTTGCGACGAAAGAATCGATGGAGATGCGGGCGGATACCGTCTTTGACAACATCCGTGCATGGCTGCGCAGCGAACAGCAGAATACCGTGCTCTGAACCAGTGGAAATCAATGACAGTTTTCACGTTTTGAAAAGTTTTTCTTAAAAATGAAATATTTACATTAACATAGCGCACCTGTATAATGTACAGGTACGTGGGGTATTTCTAAGTATGGCTGAATATGAAAACAATGCCTATTTCTGGCAAAAAGTCGATTCTCTGTTCCTGTCGAGCGGCTTCCGCATCACCAGGAAAAAAGGGGATGTTCATCCGGTGTTTAAGAATCTGATCTATCCGCTTGAATACGGACATATCAATGACACCAAGAGCGTTTCCGGTGAAGGAGTATCGGTCTATGCCGGTTCACTGGACCGCAATCACATTACCGCTTTGGCAGTGGCGGCAGATATTCTTTCGAAAGAACTGGACGTCAAGGTGCTGGTCGGATGCACAGAGGAAGAAGTGCAAGAAGTGCTCCGTTTCCTGAATCAGACAGATTATCAGAAGACCGTTCTGATCCGCCGCGGCAACGAGATTCCCGGCTGGAGTTTTACAAACGACTGAAGAACCGATACGCAAAAAACCCGGAGTTCTGATCCGGGTTTTCTGTTGCCGCAAAAGAAAAACCGGATCACTCCGGCTGACAGGGAACACCTTCAAAGTTGAGAATGAAATCCTCCGGTGTATGGTTCTGCAGGATCCGCACAGCATTGAGCGCTGCCTGACCGTACAGTTCCGGAAAAGAACTGCGGATATGTCTTTCAGAATCGAAGTGCAGAGGATATTCGCGGTGATCGAGATTGATGATCCGCATGTCGTTTTTGCCATAGAGGATCATACCGGAGAAACTATGCGGGATATGCAGTATGTTCTCCAGACCGTAAATGACCGCATGGCTGTATTTATTCGGATACAGCACTCCGGTCAGCGTTCCGGTTTCAAATGCCGCCCGGGCGCAGTCTTTTTCGGGAATATCGAGACCATAGACTTCTTTGAACATGGAAGAATACATATTTCCGAGTTTTTTCCGGTCCGACCGGGAAACCTTCATCAGTTTATTGACATCATAATCATAGATAGAACGGCCGCGCTGATGGAGGATCCAGATATCGATATGCGCCTCCAGCGTGACATGCACGGTTCCTTCATGATTGCCGGTTTCATTGTGGATATGTTTTGCCAGCGCAAAGACGAGAGGATGGGCAGCGGAATCCAGCGCATAATGGCACAGGAATCCCATGAAGTAGCTGTTGAGATCGGGATCCTCCCGGTATTTTTCAAAATGAGCGATGACTTGGGGAACCTTGGAGGCATGCATGAGATTGCCGTATTTCTTCAATGACCCCGGAAACAGCGATGCCTTGGAGAAAAAGAGCATGTCCGGACCCTGCGATCCGAGATAGAACATGGGCATGTTTGTGATCTGCTGCTTCATTTCATCACTTAAAAGACGGTATACGTCTTTTGCGAATTCAACATGTGTCGTAGCTGCTGGCATTTGATTCTTCTCCTTGTTTTATTCTTCAAACAGATATGTGCCGATCCGGACCATGTCTGATCCGCATTCCAGGGCAATGGCATAATCAGAGCTCATGCCCATGGAAAGGATATGTATCGTTTCTTTTCCGTATTTTTCCTGCATTTTCAGATAGAAGGTACGGGCTTCCTCAAAGACTTCCCGGATCCGTTCTGTATCATCGGTATGCGGGCCCATGACCATGATCCCGCAGACGCGCACATGCGGCAGTTCCATGCACTGTCCGATCAATGCATCCGCTTCTTCTGTGGTCAGGCCGGTCTTGGCGGTATCTTCAACCGCAAGATGGAGTTCAACAAGCACATCCACAGTACGGCCGATCCGGGCTGCTTCTTTTTCGATGATCCGGGCAAGTTCCGGACTGTCAAGCGACTGGATGAGGCTGACCATCGGCAGGACGGTACGCACCTTGTTTTTCTGCAGATGACCGATGAAATGCCAGCGGATATCCTTCGGCATGGCTTCGTATTTATGCTTTAATTCGTCCGCCCGGTTTTCCGCAAAATCCCGTTCTCCCGCTTCGTACAGCGGCATTACTTCTTCAACAGTCCTGCGCTTGGTGACAGCGCACAGGCAGCAGCTGTTTCCGAGCTGTTTTTTTATATTTTCATAATGGCTCTGAATCATGAAAAAATTATAGCACTGCAGAAGTCTTCTGTTAAAAAAACCTGTCCTAACGGAAAGGGACAGGCACCGGTGTATCTGTTTCGATCAGTTTTCTGCGTTTGAGGAGCGGCAGGATGAAGTTGAATTCCGCAATCAGAATGATGACCTCGATTGGCAGCATCAGCGAATTCTTGATCAGACTGTTGGCGGCATAGAAGAGATATCCCTTGGAAAACATCATCGCCGACCAGAGCGAGCCGAGCAGAACATTGACACAGTAATTGACCACTGCCTTGGCAGCGATGATCTTGAGGACTGTGATCTTCTGGCGGTACAGGAAGAGACCGTAGACGAACATGCCGGCCATGGAGGAAAGCGTATAGCCCGGGAAGAATGCCCCGGAAGGGAATACGATATAGCCGACGATATCGGTCACCGCACCGGATACCAGACCGGCAGCCGGACCGATGATGGCGCCTTCAATGGCAGCGAACATGAAGGATACGGCAATGTTCAGGTTTTCCGAAACCGGGATCCGGATCATGGTGACCATGACCTTCAGAGCGATAAAGACCGCCATCACCGCAAGATATTTAGTTTCTTTCAGCTTTGAGGCGGAAGATGTCCAGAAATCTTTCTTCAACATAAAAACCTTCCTTTCTCTCCATTCGTGAGCAAAGAAGGCTTTATTCACGCATGGGATGCGACAGATGACCGCAAGCAGAGCTTTTCGTCCATGAGTTCCTCTGCGCTCACAGCACTTAACGCCTCTGTCAATGCTAAAATAGCATGCCCCTCAGAGATGTCAAGTATAATGCGCAGGCGTTTCGTGATACAATACACGCGATGTCAGTACTGAGTGCGGAATGTGAAAAAAAAGAATGGATCCTGCCGCTGATGGAAGCAGGATGTGATGAACTGATCTTTGCGTACAGTCAGGGCACATGCGGTGCTCTGCGCGGCTTTGATCTGCCTGAACTGCGGGAATGCATCGCAGAAGCACATGCCCGGGGAGCGAAAGCAGTGATCTCTGCCGGACGGCTTTTCCATGAAAACGAAATGCAGTTGATCGATGAAGTTCTTTCCCTGCTCGATGAAGCAGACGGACTGCTCTTTGCCGATCCGGCTTTTATATACAGAGCACAGCAGAAGGAAAAACTCATCTATGACCCGCTGACGCTGAATACAGGCAGCTCCGATATGAACGCATGGCTTTCCCTGGGCATCGGCGGCGCTGTCATTTCGCCGTTATTGACGATACAGGAAACCATGCATGTGCTTGCCCATTGTGCGCAATGCACGGTGCCGGTACACGGCTATATGAAAATGTCCGTATCGCAGCGGAAACTGCTTTCCGCATATGACGTGTCATGGAAATACAGAAATGATCTGCGTCTGCAGGAAGAAAAACGGAATGGATCCATGCCTGTATTTGAAGATGATTACGGCACGGTCATCTATACCGATGAAAAACTGCAGTCACTGAAATATATAAAGGAATTTGAAGAAGCAGGGGCACAGCGTCTGATGATCTGCAGTGCATATCTGGATCAGGATGAAATCTGCAGTACCGTCAGGGCATACCGCAGCGTACTGCATGGCACGGATCCGCTGTCAGCGCTGCAGAGCCTGCAGGAAGAATACGGCAGTACGTTCGGGGAGGGATACTATGAGCAGCCCACGATTCTCTGAAAAACCGGAACTGCTGGCACCGGCCGGCGATCTGGCCCGGCTGAAGACAGCGGTGCTCTACGGTGCCGATGCGGTCTATGCCGGCGGCCGTTCTTTTTCCCTGCGTTCCAGAGCCTCCAATTTTACGATGGAGGATATCCGGGAGGGATGTGCCTTTGCCAGAGACCATGGCGCATCGGTCCATGTCACGGTGAATATCATTCCCCATGAAGATGACCTGGACGGACTGGAAGAATATCTGTATCAGCTTCAGGAAGCAGGTGTGCATGCATTCATCTGCGCATCGCCGGCGATCATGCAGGCGGCCCGCAGAGCAGCACCGGCAGTGGAAATCCACTGTTCGACCCAGCTTTCTGTGACAAACAGTTCCGCCGCCAGACTCATGTGCGAAGCTTTTGATATCGATCGGGTCGTATTGGCAAGGGAATGCACGATGGATGAGGTAAAAAAGATCACATCATCGGTGCCGTGCCAGACGGAAGCGTTTATCCATGGCGGCATGTGCGTCAATTACTCAGGCAGATGCACACTGTCCAACCGGATGACCCTGCGCGATGCCAACCGGGGCGGATGCGCCCAGAGCTGCCGCTGGCAGTATAAGGTATATGAAGACGGACAGCTGGAGCGGGATGACTTTACCATGGGGTCAAAGGATCTGATGGCCGCATCCGAAATCAGAGAACTGATGGAAGCAGGGGTTTCTTCCTTCAAGATCGAAGGACGGATGAAAACCGAATATTATATTGCCAGTGTCGTATCCGCATACCGGCGTCTGATCGATGAACTGTATGCATACGGCGATCTTGATGCAGAGCGCATGCAGTGGCATACAGACCAGATCATGCGCGGAGAAAACAGAGCGGTATGGAGCGGATTCTATCACTGTCCCGGTGATGGAAATTCACTGATCATGCATGCCAACAGCGATGCCGATGTCAATCATGACTTCCTCGGCAAAGTCATTGAAGCAGAAGGGGACAGCGGACTCGTGGAAGTGCGCAATGTATTCGCCAGCGGCGACAGGGCGGAAATCCTTTCCTGTCACAGCGGCATTCTTCCCTTTGAAATCGGGGAGCTGATCACCGCCGACGGCATCATCAAAAAGGAAGCGAGACACCCGATGGAACAGCTGCGCATGGCACTGCCTGCAGGTGCACAGAAAGGCGATATTCTCAGGAGGAGCCGGCAATGATCATCGAAGGAAATGTCAGCGTCAAGGCGGCGCTGCTGGGAAACAGACGGGAAGTCATCAGACTGATTGGCGACCCGAAGAAAAAAGACCGGGATACGGCATTTATCTACCGCCGGGCAGAAGAAAGAAATATACCGGTGGAATTCATGGAACGGGTGCAGATCGATGCCTTGGCCAAAGGTCATACCCATGGCGGTCTGCTGGCGGAATGCGGAAACAGACAGTACCAGGAACTGGACGCATGTCTTGGCAAAGACGCTTTTCTCTGTCTGCTGGAAGGGGTCGAAGACCCGTATAACCTGGGCTATGTCATCCGGACCCTGTACAGTGCCGGATGCACCGGGCTGATTCTGCGTAAGCGCGACTGGTCGGCTGCGGAAAGCACGATCCTGCGTGCTTCTGCCGGTGCTTTTGAATATCTGAATATCGTTCTGAGCGATGATATGTCCGCTTCCCTGCGGCAGATCAGAGAATCAGGCGTTTCCTGCTTTGCGGCGATGCGCAGCGACAGGGCAGTACCGTATACAGAAGCACCGCTGAAAAAACCTGTACTGCTGGCAATCGGCGGGGAAATGCGCGGTCTTTCTTCCGGGGTGCGGAAAGAAATCGATACGGATATCTACATTCCCTATGCCAATGATTTCCGCAATGCCCTCAATGCGGCAGCTGCAGCGGCAGTTCTTGCCTATGAAGTCGTACGGCAGAATCCCTAGAAACAGATTGGTGGAATTAATAATGACAGAAGACGGCAGATTCGCTGTCTTCTTTTTATTTAAGATTTATACAGAAGGGGGAACATGTATGTTAACTGTAGCTTATATCGGTTTTGGCAACAGTGTCCGCAGGTATCATCTGCCGTTCATCCGCAATAAGAAAAATGTCAATGTCAAATGGGTCTATCGCCTCGAGAGCGAAATCAATCCGGAACTGGAAGCCGTCTATGAAGGCATCCGGTTTACTTCCGATCTCAATGACATACTCAATGATGAAGAGGTCAATCTGGTTGTCATCAACACACCGAATAAATTCCATGTGCCGTATTCAAAACAGTTTCTCAAGGCAGGCAAGAATATCCTGACGGAAAAGCCGTTTGCGATGACGGTGAAAGAAGGAAAGTCGGTATTCAATCTGGCAAAGAAACTCGGCCTGGTTGCCTATGTCAACCAGAACCGCAGATATGACACGGACTTCCTGGCACTGAAGGAAGTCATCGAAAGCGGTGTGCTCGGCGATCTGGTCGAGGTCGAATCCCACTATGATTATTTCAATCCGAACAATGCCGGCAACGGCGATATTCTGTATGGTCTCGATGTGCATACCCTGGACCAGATGATCGGTCTGTTCGGCAAGCCGGACCGGATCTGGACGGATGTCAGAGGCATCAATAATCCCAAAGGCGGCAGAGACTATGTCGATCTGAAACTCTTCTACGGCGAAAAGCTGCGCGTATCCGTGCGCTCCAGTCTCTATGTCAAGACACCGTATCCGCGCTTTGTGGCGCACGGCACCAGAGGCAGCTTCGTCAAGATGTCGATGGGCAATCTGTCCCGGATGATGGTCGGCCAGGAACCGCTGACACCGCCGTTTGTACTGGAGAAGGAAGACAACTGGGCAACTGTGCAGTATGTGGATGCCTATGGCAATACCGTTACCTATAAGCATCCTTCCAAGGTCACGGATTACGGCAAGGTCTACGATGATATCGATGCATGCATTCATGAAGGCGCACCGAAGAAAATCAAGGACGAAGAAGTTCTGGAAGTTCTGCGGATCATGGAAGAAGCGAGAAGACAGCCGGATTCGAAAATCGGCGACGGCGTCGACTACTGGAAGTTCTGACAATTGCACAAGACTGCTGTATCGGCAGTCTTTTTTTCTGCTATGATTGCTGTATGGAAAAAATCACATCGCTGCAGAATGCAAAAGTCAAAGGGTGGACAGCCCTGCATCAGAAAAAGGAACGGGACAGAACCGGCAGGTTTCTGATCGAAGGGGAACATCTCATCCAGGAAGCGCTGAAAGCCGGTGCTGTCGAGACAGTCATTACGGATACGGTTTCTCCCTTTGCCTTTGATCATACGGTATCGGTAACGCCGCAGATCATGCACAAGATCTCGGCCAATGTCTCCGATGTCCATCTGATCGCGGTATGCGTGAAAAAAGAAACAGTTCCATCCGGCCTTAAGCGGACCGTTCTGCTGGATAATGTACAGGATCCCGGCAATCTCGGCACGATCATCCGCACTGCGGTATCGTTCGGATTTGACGCGGTATACTGTTCGCCGGATACATGCGATCTCTACAATGAAAAAGCGGTCCGCTCGACCCAGGGGGCACTGTTCCATATCCCCGTGATGCGGGCTGATCTTGCGGATGTATGCAGAGAACTGCAGAAAGAAGGATGCCGGGTGATCGCGACCAGTCTGCAGGAATCCAGGACTATGGGTGAAATCCCGTCCGAAGAGAAGATGGCATTCATCTTCGGCAATGAAGGCCAGGGTGTAAGACAAGGTCTGATCGATCAGGCAGATACCTGTCTGCGCATTGAAATGGAAGGCTTTGAATCGCTCAATGTCGCCGTAGCTGCCGGCATTGTCATGTATCATTACCGCTGACTCCCCGAAAGAAAAACGGGGAGTTTTTTATTCTCCCCGCAGGATTCAGTGCTGTGCGTATTCAATGACTTCTCCTGACCATGCTTTGATCAGGATTTCTTTCATATCGGCGACCATCGGCACCCGCGGATTGGCAGGGGAGCACTGGTCTTCATAGGCAAGATAGGCCAGATCTTCGGCAGCTGCCATCCAGTCCTCTTCATTCAGATACGGCAGAGAGGAGAACTTCATGTCGATATTGCAGTCGGTTCCCAGCTGCCATACGGCTTTGGCAAAGGAGGCGACGCCCTGTTCAAGCGACTGCACTTCCATGCCGACGGCTTTGGCCAGTTCGCAATAGCGCAGGTCGGCATTGTAATACCGGTATTTCGGCCAGATACCCGGCTTCTCCGGCTTTGTGCCGTTGTAGCGGATCGTATACGGAAGCAGGATCGCATTGGCAAGACCATGGGGCACATGGAAGCGGGCACCGACTTTGTGGGCCATGGAATGGTTCATGCCCAGGAACGCATTGGCAAATGCCATGCCGGCCAGACACGATGCGTTATGCATCTTTTCCCGCGCTTCCGGATCTTTTGCGCCGTTATGTACGGCCCGGGGCAGGTATTCAAAGACAAGCTGCACTGCCTTCAGGGCGAGGGCATCGGTGTAGTCAGAAGCCATGACGGAGACATATGCTTCGACGGCGTGGGTCAGTACATCCATGCCGGTATTGGCAGTGATGGAAGCCGGCAGAGTCATGGTCAGGGCAGGATCGATGATGGCGACCGTCGGGGTCAGGGAATAGTCGGTCAGCGGATACTTGATATTGGTTTCCTTATCGGTGATGACCGCAAACGGCGTGACTTCCGAACCGGTGCCGGATGTCGTCGGAATACAGACAAGGTTTGCTTTCTTGCCCAGTTCCGGATACTGGAAAGCACGCTTGCGGATATCCATGAATTTCTGTTTCAGATCATCGAAACTGACTTCCGGATGTTCATAGTAGAGCCACATGCCTTTGGCCGCATCCATGGCCGATCCGCCGCCCAGGGCGATGATCGTATCCGGCTGGAATGACTGCATCAGCAGCAGTCCTTTTTTCACGGTCTGGATGGAAGGGTCGGGTTCGACATCGCAGAAGAGCTCATAGGTGACCTTGTTGTGTCTTAAAGCCAGCTGATCGGTTACCTTTTCGACATATCCGAGCTGGACCATGGATTGGTCGGTAACGATGAATACCCGGTTCATTTCACGCATATCATGCAGGTATTCAATGGAATTCTTTTCAATATAAATCTTTGACGGGATCTTGAACCACTGCATTGTATTCCTCCTCTCGCCGACTTTTTTGATGTTCAGCAGGTTGATCGATGAAATGTTGCCGGAGACGCTGTTATGACCGTAAGAACCGCATCCCAGCGTCAGAGAAGGAATAAAGGAGTTGTAGATATTGCCGATGCCGCCGAAGGTGGAAGGGGAGTTCCAGATGATCCGGCAGGCTTTGATCCGCTTGCCGAATTCACGGACCAGATCTTCATTCTGGGTATGGATGGCTGCGCTGTGGCCGGTGCCGTTGAACAGAACCATCTGCTCAGCCTTATTGAAGCCGTCTTCGATACTGTCTGCTTTTAGCATTGCCAGAACAGGGGAGAGCTTTTCTCTGGTCAGCGGCTCTGCCGGTCCGACTTCTTTGCATTCCGCAATCAGGATCGATGTATTCGGATCGACTTCGAAGCCGGCCTGCTGGGCAATCCAGTATGCGCTTCTGCCGGCGACGCTGCCGTTGAGCTTTGCGTTTTCGCAGCCTTCCGAATATGCGGTGCAACCGAACATGAACTTTTCCAGTTTTTCCTTTTCGGCTTTTGTGACGTAATGGACATTGTAATGTCTGAATTCGGATTTGACATCGCTGTAGATTTCACGGTCGCAGATGACTGCCTGTTCCGATGCGCAGACCATACCGTGGTCAAACGCCTTGGACATGGCGATGTCCGATACCGCCTGGCGGATATCCGCAGTCGTCTCGATATATGCAGGTACATTTCCGGCTCCGACGCCGAGCGCCGGCTTGCCGCAGGAATACGCCGCCTTGACCATGGCATTGCCGCCGGTCGCAAGAATGGTGGAGACACCGGGATGATTCATCAGCGCGTTTGTCGCATCCATGGACGGATGGCTGATCCACTGTATACATCCTTCCGGTGCACCGGCCGCAACCGCTGCTTCATACATGATTCTGGCAGCTGCCGCAGAGGAGTTCTGGGCATTAGGGTGGAAGGCGAAGATGATCGGATTTCTTGTCTTCAGACAGATCAGGGATTTGAAAATGGCAGTCGAGGTCGGATTGGTGACCGGGGTGATACCGGCGACGACGCCGACCGGTTCAGCGACATATTTGAGTCCTTTGACCGGATCCTCCTCAATGATGCCGACCGTCTTCTGCTTGCGCATATGATTGACGACGTATTCGCATGCGAACAGGTTCTTCGTTGCTTTATCTTCAAATACGCCGCGGCCTGTTTCTTCAATTGCGAGTTTTGCCAGTTCACCGTGATGGTCCAGCGCTGCGACCGAGCATTTCGCAACGATATAATCGATTTTTTCCTGGTCGTAGTCCGCGTATGCATCCAGTGCTTTCAGCGCTTTCTGAACGAGTGCATCTACTTCTGCAGCTGCTGAGTTTACTGCGGCCGGTGTTTCCGAAGCTGTCGTTTTGTTTTTGCGTTCTGCCATAGTTTCCTCCTTGTGAAATATTTCACGCAATTGAACGATAACATAATGAAAAAGGCTGTGCAACCGAATATGATAAATAAATCACAAGTAAGCGATTACATTGCGATTTTTCTGCAGAAGATCCTGTGAAGGGGCTACCAGCGGTAGATAAACTTCTTTTCGCCGGGGATGACTTCAGACGGTTTGACGGATATGTTATCGACCCGGATGAACCGGTCGCCGGCTTCGACTTCTTCCAGAAAGGCGGTGATCTGCGGATCTTCGCCCTGGATATACAGCTCGACCATGCCGTTTTCCAGATTCCGTACCGAACCGGTCAGATGATAGCGCTGGGCCCGGACCGTACAGAAGGTGCGGAAGCCGACTCCCTGTACGCGGCCTTCGACAAATACATGATATCGTTTCATGAATACTCCTTTTTTTCATTATAAGAAAACTTTTCTTTTGCCGGAAGAAGAATATAATGAATCCATTGACTGGTGGAAAAATATGACGAATATACTGATGAGTGTGCCTGCGTTCCATACCGGCTGGGCATATCCGGCCCTGGCGCCGTATATCCATCCCGGCATGAAAGCAGCCATTGCGGCGCTGAGCTATGGCGAAGGATGGATCAGCGATATTGATGAATGGCGGATGTGCTATGGAAAAGGGCAGCGTGAATATGAAGAAATCGTACAGCCGTTTCTGGCATGCGGTCTCAGGGAAAAAGACATTGCCTGGATCAACTATGTCGAAGATACACCGCTGTCTGCCGCAAAGAAGATCCTGGACAGCGATATTCTGTTTCTGACCGGCGGCTATCCCGACTGGATGCTGCAGAGAATGTATGACCTGGAGATCAAGAATCTGATCCGCGATTATGAAGGCGTTGTCATCGGTGTCAGCGCCGGAGCCATGGTCCAGCTCGATCTGTATCATCTGACCCCGGAAGACGGCTATGAATACCAGTATCAGGAAGGACTGGGCATGCTGGGCGGATTCGATGTGGAAGTGCACTATGAAGAAGATCTTCGCCATATTGAGGCAATCATCCGGACCCTGGAAGATACCGGCCGAGCGGTCGTTGCGATGGACAACCAGAGCGGACTGCTGATTGACGGCGATCATCTCGAACTGCTCGGCAATGCGTTTATCCTGGACATGAACGATCTGGATGAACTTTATCAGACTTATGACGGACTGCGGTTTGCCTACTGAATGCAGACCGCTTTTCTGATTTCCTCGGACAGGATTTTTCGAGTTGAAAAAAACGGGTTTTCCTCTATAATCATTGTTAAAGCGTTATAAAGGAAAGACCAGTAGCCGCCTGGCAATGGCACAGAGAGGGATCTGCATGCTGAAAGGATCCTGCCGGATGCAGCGGTGAATTCACTTTCCCAGCGAGGCCAATCCCCTCCGGAAACTCCCGTTATGAGTCAATTGAGTGCGCATTGAAAAATGCGAATCAGGATGGTACCGCGTGTGATGCGTTCCTGTGTGCAGGAACGTTTTTTATTTGGAGGTAAGCATGGACAAGATTACACAAGTACAGGACGAAGCGCTGGCAGCGATCGCTGCGGCAGCCGATCCGGAAGAACTGCAGCAGGTGCGGATCCGGTATCTGGGCAAGAAGGGCATGATCCAGGCGCTGATGGCAGAGATGAAATCGCTGCCGAAAGAAGAAAAGCCGGCGTTCGGCCAGAAGGTCAACGTCTGCAAGCAGACAGTCACGGAAGAACTGGAAAAGCGTCAGGAAGAACTCAATGCCGGTGCCCTGGTGCAGAAGATGGAAAAAGAAAAAATCGATATCACCCTGCCGGGCGACAGCATTTCCATCGGCACGATGCATCCGCTGATGATGATCCAGCAGGAAATCGAAGACCTGTTCATCGGCATGGGCTACAAGGTTGCCGAAGGCCCGGAAGTCGAGCAGGATTACTATAATTTTGAACTTGCCAATATCCCCAAGGATCATCCGGCAAGAGAAATGCAGGATACATTCTATATCGATCCCAATACGCTGCTGAGAACGCATACCACTGCGATGCAGATGCGGGAACTGGAGAAGGCAAAAGGACAGACGCCGATCAAGCTGATCTGCCCGGGCAAGGTATACAGACGCGATGATGACGACGCTACCCACAGCCACCAGTTCATGCAGAGCGAAGGCCTGGTCGTCGGTGAGCATATCACACTGGCAGACCTCAAGGGCACACTGGAATTCATGGCCAACCGGATGTTCGGCGAAGGCCGTCAGATCCGTTTCCGCCCGTCGTTCTTCCCGTTCACGGAGCCTTCCGTCGAAGTCGATGTCTCCTGTCCTTTCTGCAACGGCAAGGGATGCTCGGTATGCAAGGGCTCCGGCTGGATCGAGATCCTCGGTGCCGGCATGGTTCATCCCCATGTTCTTGAGATGAACGGATTTGATCCGGAGAAATGCAGCGGTTTCGCTTTCGGAATCGGTCTGGAGAGAATCGCCATGCTGAAATACGGCATCGATGATATCCGCAATTTCTATATCAACGACCAGAGGTTCCTGAAGAACTTCGACCGCTTTGACTGAGGAGGTTTGAGACAATGCGCTTAAGTTATAAATGGCTGAGTGAATATGTAGATCTGTCCGGCATCAGCCCGGAAGAACTGGCGGACAGAATGACCAACGCGGGTCTGGAAGTCGAAGGCATCGAACCCATGGCCCAGGGAACCAACCTCGTCATCGGCGAAGTCATGGAATGCGAAGACATTCCCGATACCCATCTCCATGTGACAAAGACAAGGATCGGCGATGGTGAAAATGATGTCTATGACATCGTCTGCGGCGCTCCCAACTGCCGTAAAGGCCTGAAGGTCATCGTCGCTCTTCCCGGTGCCCAGCTGCCGGGCGGCACGATCAGTGCCAAGCCGGTGCGCGGACATGAATCCAACGGCATGCTGTGTGCTCTGTATGAACTCGGCGTCGATAAGAAATATCTGACTGAATATCAGGCCAGCGGCATTGAAGAACTGCCGGCCGATGCACCGGTGGGATGCACCGATGTTCTGGAATATATCGGCTATGACGATACGGTACTCGATGTATCGCTGACTCCCAACCGGGCAGACTGCACATCGATGTGGAACATGGCCAAGGAAGTCGGCGCCATTCTGGAAAGAAAGGTCACCTGGCCGGATTATGCGGGAAAGGCAGACTGCGGGGAAGAAGGAAACTTCCGGATCTCTTCGGCAACGGAAAAATGCCCGGCATTCATCGGCAAGGCAGTCGGTCATGTCAAGGTCGGTCCTTCACCGGCATGGATGCAGAAGTATCTCCATGCGGCCGGCATGAATTCCATCAACAATGTCGTTGATATTTCCAATTTTGTCATGCTGGAAACAGGCCAGCCTCTGCATTACTACGATCTTTCCAAGCTTCCTGCCCGTGAGATCACGGTCAGAGATGATATCGAAATGAAGATGACAGCCCTGGACGGTGTTGAGTTTGATATCCAGAAGGGCGACCTGATCATTACGACCGGCGGCGAACCGACCGGTATCGCCGGCATCATGGGCGGCGAAGAGTCGATGATCGATGAAAACACAAAGGGCATCTTCATTGAAGCAGCCAGCTTTGACGGCGTATCAATCCGCCGTACCTCCGGCCGTCTGAATCTGATCACGGAAGCAGCCCAGCGCTTCACAAAGGGTCTGGAGCCGCTGTCCATGCAGAAGGCAGTCGACCGTTCGGTGCAGCTGCTGAAGGAATATGCGGAAGCAGACGGATTCGAAGCGACCGTATCCTTCGGCATTGAACCGTATGAACCGCGTAAGGTCACAGAGACACTGGCACACTGCAACGGACTGCTCGGTACGGAATTTACGATGGACCAGATCATGGATGTTCTGCGCCGGCTCGATTTCGATCCGCAGGCAGACGGCGAAACCGTTACCTGCACGATCCCGAGCTACCGTACCGATATCGAAAGACAGGCAGATATCGATGAGGAGATCATCCGTCTGATCGGATTTGACAATCTTGCCAGCACGCTGCCGAAGATGGAGACGACCGTCGGCCGTCTGACACCGGTACAGGCAGGCAGAAGGGCAGTCAGAAATGTCATGATGGCAGCCGGTCTCAGTGAAATCGTTACCTATACGCTTGTTTCGGATGACTATATCCGCACGGGTTTCCGTCCTGCCGGAGATCCGGTGGAACTGGCAATGCCGATGAGCGAAGCGAGAAAGTATGTCCGCAGTTCCCTGATCAATTCCGTTCTGGAATGCGTTCAGTACAATGAGGCGCATCAGAACAGCAATAACAACTTCTATGAAATCTCCAAGGTCTACAGCAGCGCCGGTGAAGAAGAGCGTCTGGCAGTCGTGCTGGACGGCAGCCTGCAGAAGGATATGCTGCACAAGTATGAGATCAAAGGCGACTTCTATGCCATGAAAGGCATCCTGATGAAGCTGCTGGAACGCATGGGCTTCAGCGGCGGAAGAATCCAGATCATCGAGAATACAGCCGATGCGGAACACTTCCATCCGTACCGCAGCGCAGAGATCCTGCTCGATAAGAAGCCGCTCGGCATCTTCGGCGAGATCCATCCGCTGTTTGCGAAGAAGTTCAGCCTGAAGAATGTCGTCTATGCCGAGATTTCGCTCGATCCCATCTTCGCTGCCAAGGCCGCAAGACTGCGCTTCAAGCCGCTCAACCGCTTCCCGGCAGTCGAGCGCGATATCGCGCTGGTTGCGGACAGTCCGGTTACCGCAAAGCAGATGCTTGAAACCATCCGCAAAGCCGGATCGAAGCTGATCCAGAATACCGAAGTCTTCGACGTCTATGAAGGCGAACATGTCGAAGCAGGCAAGAAGTCTGTCGCCCTGCGGATCACCTACCGCAGCGATGACCATACGCTCAAGGACGAGGAGATCGCTCCGGTCCATGAGGCAATCATCAAGGCGCTGAAGGACAAGCTTCACGCAGAACTCAGATCATAGCAGAATGTGCAGGCCATCTCTGGATGGCCTGTCACTGTACAGGAGGAAACAATGGGAGAATTCTATTTTGTGCGCCATGGCCAGTCCGAATGGAATGTTGCCAATAAAATCTGCGGCATTACCGATATCGCTCTGACGGACAGGGGCAGACAGGATGCTCTGCAGGCTGCGGAACATATCAAGGCGCAGAATCTGAAAATCGATATGATCCTGACATCGCCGCTGATCCGGGCAAAAGAAACAGCCATGATCATCTCGGAAAAGACCGGCATACCGCTCCGCGAGGAACCGCGTCTGATGGAGCAGTGCTTCGGCATCTATGAAGGCACTGCCAGAGATGCTGAAGAATTCCGGATTGCCAAGATGCGCTTTGCGGACCGCTACGGGAATGGCGAAAGCATGTTCATGACCGCCCACCGGGTATACGGTCTGCTCGATGAGATCACAGCGCAGGAAGATACGGTATACCTGCTGGCGGCGCATAACGGCCTGGCAAGAATCATCGAGTCGTATTTCCGGACCATGACCAATGAAGAATTCGCTTCCTTCGGTGTAAAGAACGCAGAGATCGTCCGATACCCGTATACCGTGAAATGAGCGGATGACAATTATTTTGAAAATGTGTATCATATTTGTGACTTACCAAGGAGGCGATGCCTGTGCTGAGTGTTATTATCCCTGCATTCAATGAAGAAAAAACAATTCCTGCGGCGGCAGATACCATTTCATCGATCCTGAAAGAAGCGGGAATCGATGCGGAACTGCTTTTTGTGGACGACGGATCCAGAGACAGCACATGGGCGACGATCCTTGCCCGCGCAGAGAAAAATCCGATGGTGCACGGCATCCATTTCTCCAGGAACTTCGGCAAGGAAGCGGCGGTATTTGCCGGTCTGAGCGAAGCAAAGGGCGACTGTGCCGTGGTCATTGACTGCGACCTGCAGCATCCTCCCGGAAAGATCGTCGAGATGTACCGGCTCTGGGAACAGGGCTATGAGATCGTGGAAGGTGTCAAGGCAGACCGGGGCACGGAAACATTCATGCGCAGATTTGCCGCAAAATCGTTCTATGCGATGATTTCCGCAGCGGTGGGCATCGATATGAGCAGAGCTTCGGATTTCAAGCTGCTGGACCGCAAAGCCGTCAACGTACTGATCAATATGCCGGAGAAGAATGCCTTCTTCCGGGCGCTGTCTTCCTGGATCGGCTTTAAGACAACGGCAGTGGAATATGAAGTACAGGACAGGATCGCCGGCGAATCGAAATGGTCGACCAAAGCACTGATCCGCTATGCGATCTCCAACATCGCCGAATTCTCGGCAGCCCCGCTGCTGGCCATCGTGTTCTTCGGATGTCTGTTCATCCTGCTGGCACTGATCACCGGCATCATTGCGATCCGCACCGAAGGGGACTGGCTGAGTCTGAAGATGCTTGTCTGTCTGTCATCGGGCATCCTGATGATCGGACTGGGGGCAGCCGGCTACTACATTGCCAGGATCTATGATGAAATCAAAGGCAGACCGCGGTTCATCATTTCCGAAAGAATCTGACACCGGACACCGTCCGGTTTTCTTCTGCAGAAACGGACCTGTTTCCGCTCAGGAAATGCCATGAAAAAATGATTCGAAAAAATTGAAATTAATTCTTGCATTCCCGTAGTATGTTTGATACTATGTTTAAGCACAAGTTTTGAAGTGCTAATGCGCCGATAGCTCAACTGGATAGAGTATTTGACTACGAATCAAAAGGTTGCGGGTTCGATTCCTGCTCGGCGCGCCATTCGGGATGTAGCACAGCTTGGTAGTGCACTTGATTTGGGATCAAGGGGTCACAGGTTCAAATCCTGCCATCCCGACCATTATCATGGCGAGGTAGCTTAGTTGGCTAGAGCAATCGGTTCATACCCGGTAGGTCGTGAGTTCGAGTCTCACCCTCGCTACCATTTCAATGAAGTGCCCTCAAGCTGTACTGCACGATCCGGACCCTTAGCTCAGTTGGTCAGAGCTGTCGGCTCATAACCGACTGGTCGAAGGTTCGAGTCCTTCAGGGTCCATAGCTGGAGGAATACCCAAGTGGTTGAAGGGTCCGGTCTTGAAAACCGGTAGGTCGGGAAACCGGCGCCTGGGTTCGAATCCCAGTTCCTCCGCCATTTATTCAGTGTCCGTCAGGACATCCCGTCACTTATTATCGCGAGGTAGAGCAGCCTGGTAGCTCGTCGGGCCCATAACCCGGAGGTCGTTGGTTCAAATCCTTCCCTCGCAACCATTGGTCCTGTAGCTCAGTTGGTAGAGCACAGCACTGAAAATGCTGGTGTCGGCAGTTCAATTCTGCCTGGGACCACCTGATCAGCCGACGGTAATCCGCCGGCTTTTCTTTATGTTTATTCCCTCGTTTGGTATAATTCTGCATATGAAAGAAATACTGATCATCGGTTCCGTACATACGGAAATCAGAGCCCGTGTCAAGGAACTGCCGAAAGGCAATGAAGAATTTGAAATGGTGCAGACGGAGTATACACCGTCAGGTACCGGTTTTTATACAGCGGCCGCCTGTTCGCTGATGGGCTTTCCGTATAAAGCCTGCGCTGTACGGGGACAGGGCATCTATGGCGAATATGCCTCGCAGATGGCTGAACAGTACGGCATCAGGCTGGAACAGGTCAGCGATGAACTGCAGGGATGTACCTATTACATGTATGACGGCACCGGCAGCGTACGTTTTTCCGTGCCGGGCTGTGAATACGATTTCGACCGTACCTTCCTTGCGGAAACGGACGGCGATGAAATATCCGCTGCCGTCATCGGCGGCGAGATGCTGTGCGGGGACGATGCGGAAGAGATCATTGAAGTACTGCAGGAACTCGAAAAGCCGGTGTACTATGTACCGGCCGGATGCAGCGGCGAAACCGAACCGTATATCCTGCAGGCGCTGTTCGATCTTTCTCCCGTCATGATCATCAGCGGCGAAGAAGCATCTGCTCTGGCAGAAACCATGGAACCCGACATCCGGGAAACAGCGGAAGCGCTGTATGCTCTGACGCAGAATACGGTCATTGTCAATCTGGAAGACAAAGGCATCTACTGCTATGACGGCGAAGAGAGCTTTCTGGCAGAGGCAGACGTACAGACCGGGCACTGTGCCGGTGGATATATCTGTGCCGTCAATGCCGGCGTAGACCAGAAGAACAGTATTGCCTTTGCCCGTGAATACGCGCAGGCGGCACCGCATGATCTGCAGGAAGGGGAGCATTTCAGAAGGAGACTGGCAGGCATGATCCTGCACAGATAGGAGATATGTACAGCGGACTCACAACAGAAGAAGTCAGATCCAGAATCGAAAAGGGCGAAGTCAACGGCGACGAAGAGCGGATGACGAGCTCGTATTCTGACATCGTAAGACATAATTCTCTGACCTATTTCAATTTCGTCAATATCGTGCTGTTTATTCTGGTGCTGATCACCGGACGCATTCATAACGGCATGTTTATCATGACGGTTGTTTTCAATACGCTCATCGGCATCTATCAGGAAATCAAGGCCAAGAAACTGCTGGAGAAGATGTCTCTGATGATCGCAACGAAGATCGCGGTGAAGCGGGACGGGGCATGGACGCAGATCCTGGCCAGCGAAATCGTGCGGGATGATCTGATCCGTCTGGAAAGCGGTCTGCAGATCCCGGCCGACGGCACCGTGCTGAGCGGCTCCTGCGAAGTCAACGAAAGCATGCTGACGGGAGAAGCGGAAACCGTACTGAAGAAAAAAGACGATGAAGTCTTTGCCGGTACGTTTGTCACCTCCGGCTCCTGCGAAGTCCATATTACCAAAGTCGGAAAAGAATGCGCATCCGCAAAAATCATGGAAGATGCGAAGAAATACAAACGGGTCCGCTCGATGCTGCATGAAGATCTGACCCGGCTGCTGCGGATCATTTCCATTGCCATTATTCCGACCGGCATCATTCTCTATCTGACCCAGCACTATTCGATCGGTCTGACCTGGCAGGATGCCGATCTGAAGACCGTCGCCGCTGTTGTCGGCATGATCCCGGAAGGACTGGTCGTTCTGACCAGTATCGCCCTTGCCGTCAGTACCATGCGTCTTTCAAGGCAGGATGTTCTGGTGCAGGATCTGTATTCGATCGAGTCGCTGGCCAGAGTCAACTGCGTCTGTCTGGACAAGACCGGAACGCTGACCCAGGGTTCCATGCAGGTAACCGAGATGCGGCCGCTGCTGGATTATGAGAAAAGCTATGCCGAAAATGTTCTCTCCAGCTGTCTCCATGGTGAAGAAAAGCCCAATGCCACCTCATCGGCGATGCTGCAGTTCTTCGGCAGCGAACAGGTATATGAAAAAACGGATAACCTGCCGTTTTCCTCCGACCGCAAATACAGCGCAGCGGTGCTGAAGGGGCAGGGAAGCTTCTATATCGGGGCAGCGGATTTCCTCTTTCCGCACGGCTGTCCGGCTGCCAATCACTATCTGCGCGGCTATGCCGAAAAGGGCATGCGCAATATCGTTCTGGCCCGCAGCCGCCAGGAATCCTTCACTTACGGAAAACTGCCGGAGGATCTCGAACCGGTCGCGCTGATTGCGATCGCCGATGTCCTGCGGGAGAATGTCAGGGAGATCATGGATTATTTCTGCCGGCAGGGTGTACATCTGAAGGTGATCTCCGGCGATGATGCCGCAACGGTATCCTCGCTGGCAGTCCAGGCCGGCATACCGGATGCCCGCAGCTATATCGATATGTCGCGGACCGATCTTTCCTTTGATGAACTGGTACAGCGCTATTCTGTCTTCGGCCGGGTTCTTCCGGCCCAGAAAAAAGAACTGGTGGAAGCGCTGCAGAGAGCCGGCTATACGGTCGCAATGACCGGAGACGGCGTCAATGATGTTCCTGCCCTGAAGACGGCAGATGTTTCGGTTGCCATGGCAGCCGGTGCCTCTGCGGCCAAAGACAGTGCAAACATCGTCCTGCTCTCCGATGATTTCGGAAAGATGCCCCAGATCGTCGATGAAGGAAGAAGAGTCATCAATAACATTTCCAGAGCAAGTTCCATGTATCTGGTCAAGACGGTCTTCTCGATCCTGCTGTCGCTGTATGTCGTATTCCTGCAGCAGGAATATCCGTTCCTGCCGATCCACCTGACCCTGGTCAGTGCGGTATGCGTCGGCATGCCGACATTCTTCCTGCAGATGGAGCCGAGCTTTGAGCGTCTGCAGGGTCGGTTCTTTGCCCGGGCTTTCCGCAATGCGCTGCCATCGGCGCTCAGCGTATTCCTGAGTGCACTGGTCTGTCTGTGGCTGCGCTATATATTCCGGCTCCCGATTGAGCGATACTATGGTATTCTTATATCGCTGACAGCCTATATTTATTTCTATACGCTGTACAGAGTGTACTATCCGCCGACCAGACTGCGCATCGCAGTTCTCTGTCTGATGAGCGGGCTGTTTATCGCAGCGCTGTTCATCTTCGGTGAACTGTTCAGTGTACGTATGGACAAAACCGAACTGCTGGCATTGATTCCGGGACTGATCCTGGAACCGCTTCTGATTGCATCGATTGCAAAACTGTATGACCGTGCCGGCAGCAGATTCCATCAGAGTGTTAACAGAGGAACCGGAAAGGAAACAATGTATGATCAGCGAGACAGGCTGGCTTCTGAGAAATAGCAGAATTGCCCATACGATGCGCAGAAACAGAAAAAAGAAGAATGATTCTGTCTATCTGTTTCTCGACTTCGACGGGGTGATCAATGTATTCTGCCTCGAAGGCACGCCGGAATATGAAGAAGCAATCAGCCGCAAGGAATTCGATTTTGTACGCAAATCATGCATGGACAAACTGAATGCATTCTTCAGGGATTATCCGTGCAAACTCATCATCTCCAGCTCCTGGAGATATGCCGGTGAAGATTACTGCATGAAATATCTGTATGATCACGGCATGGACCGGTCCATCACTCTGCAGGGGATGACGGAAGTCCGTCTCGAGGAGAAACGCGAAGAAGAGATTATCGATTATCTGCTGGAAAAGGATGATTACAGCGGCTATATCATTTTTGATGACGGACCGATGCCGCATATCAGGGATTATCTCATTCAGACCGATCCCCTGAAGGGATGGGATGATGAAGCCGATGAAAAAGCGAGAGCGCTGATGCGGCGGTTTCAGTGAAAGGAATATCATGGAAGACACAGTAACGATTCTGAAGGTGAAAGAAAGCATTCTTGAAGACAATGACGCAGATGCAGAGGTGCTCCGCGGTACATTGAAAGATGAACATACGTTTTATCTGAATCTGATGTCATCGCCGGGCTCCGGCAAGACATCTCTGCTGAAGCAGACCATCAGCAGACTCAAAGACAGATATGCCATCGGCGTCATGGAAGCGGATATCGACAGCGATGTCGATGCCCGTGCGATCGCATCACTCGGTGTGAAGGCAATCCAGATCCATACCGGCGGCATGTGCCACCTGGATGCGGATATGAGCCGTCAGGGACTCAAAGAGATCGGCAGTAAAGACCTTGATCTGGTCGTGCTGGAGAATGTCGGAAACCTCGTATGCCCGGCAGAATTCGATACCGGTGCCCATAAAAACGCCGTCATCCTTTCCGTACCGGAAGGCGATGACAAGCCGCTGAAGTATCCGCTGATGTTTGAGAAAGCGGATGCCGTGATCATAAACAAGATCGATGCGATGGAAGTCTTTGACTTCAGTATCGAAAAGGCAGCGCAGTATATCCATATGCGCCATCCTGATATTCCCGTCTTTGCGGTATCCGCCGCGACCGGTGAAGGAATCGATGCATGGTGCAGATGGCTGGAAGAACAGATCAGAGGTGAACAGGCATGACAGCGGTAAAGGTAATTGATGTCAATGTCGGTGTATTTGACCAGAATGACCGCATCGCGGACCAGGTCAGAAACCGGAATACCGATAATCATACATTCATGGTCAATCTGATGGCTTCGCCCGGTGCCGGCAAAACGACGACGCTGCTGCGGACCATCGAAAGACTGAAGGAAAAGTACAGCATCGCAGTGATGGAAGCGGATATCGATGCCCAGGTCGATGCCGAAAAGATGGCAGAAGCAGGGGTGCGCACAATCCAGGTCCATACCGGCGGGGAATGCGCCATGGACGCATCCATGACCCAACAGGCACTGGATGAATTCGATACATCCGGTATCGATCTGCTGTTCCTTGAAAACGTCGGAAACCTCGTCTGTCCGGCCGAACAGGCAACCGGTGCCCATGTCAATGTCGAGATCCTCTCCGTACCGGAAGGCGACGACAAGCCCCTGAAATACCCGCTGATGTTTCAGGTATGCCAGTGCATCCTGATCAATAAGACGGATACGAGAAAATTCTTCCCGTTCGACGATGAAGCAGTCAGAGAAAGGATCCGTCATCTGAATCCGGAAGCACAGATCTTCTTTGTCTCGGCAAAGACAGGGGAAGGCTTCGATGCCTGGATCCATTGGCTGACAGAGCAGATCGAAAAGACGATTGCAAAGTAAAAGAAGGAAATGAATCCTTCTTTTTCATATACGGGTGATTTCACGGTGCAGGTCCGTGACCGCTTCTTCATAGCTTTCCAGGGGATGCAGGATGGAAACCGATGCGGAGAGAACCAGGAATGCCGCTGCGGCAGTAACGGTGATGATGCGCACTGCCTGGACCCGGCGGAACAGATGCAGAAGGGCAGTCAGACAGGCACAGAACAGACAGACCAGGACCCAGAAGGCGATCAGTCTGCGCTCGGTGATTCCATAGGACATGTAATGGAGCAGCTTGACGGCATTCAGTACACAGAAGGCAAGACCATATCCCATCAGCACCGCCGCTTCCGTACGGCGTCTGCCTTCATACAGGGAATCCTTCGGGCTGAAGCATGTACATGCGCCAAGTACGGTCAGATTCAGTACCATGATCCGGCAGAGACTCCAGAATCCCTGAATCGCGAATACCGAAGCCTGGGTGACCAGATGGATATCCGCTGTCATCAGCGTCCGGATCTCCGTGATAAAGAAGACGGTATACAGCAGAATCAGGATCCCGATGACCGTATCTTCTGTAAACAGCGGTATGATGCGGCAGGCATCAACACTGTCATGGACCCGCAGTTCTTCAAAATACGGGCTGGTTCTTTCGGCACATCCGGCAGTCAGTCCGTACAGCCATGCGCCGATCGGAATGGAAAGAATGAACTTGATCACGGTCTCCTCGGAAAACAGGCTGAGATCCAGATGAACGGATGCGAATGCCTGGCTGACATCCGCCAGCTGCGACCAGGCAAACATCGTTACCGGCACTGCGATCAGTACGGTCCAGAAAGCCGTCATCCACTGACTGCGGGCTTTCTGCAGGATCCCGGCAGAAAGCACGGTCCGGATCCGCAGGAACAGATTCCGGAAAGGAATCAATATGAAGCCGGACAGCAGATCGAGAAGGATCAGATTTCCGGTGCGGTGCTGACTGAGCAGATCGAACCGGACCAGTACATAATAGACAGCTGCCAGATGGATCGAGCATGTCTGCAGAAAGCGGATCTCATAGAACTGATCCGGGAAGGAAAGCAGGCATTCCATCAGGATACAGTCGATCAGGACAAAGCCAAGCCAGAACAGGGAAAGACGGGTATGGGGCTGACGGATGATGCGGGCATGGTATTCCGCAAATGCCGCAAATGCGATTGCGAACAGGATATAGCGCAGCGGCATGGTTCCGATCATGATCCATTCCACATATAAATAGCCAAGCAGATAGCTGAGCAGGGCACCGGTCAGTATTCTATTGCGGGTCATGTGTTCCTCCTTCTTCTTTGACATATTCGAGAATATCGCCGGGCTGACAGTCGAGTTCCCGGCACAGCGCTTCCAGGGTGGAAAAGCGGATCGCCTTGGCCCGGGAGGTTTTCAGTACGGAGAGATTGGCAGGGGTAATGCCGATGCGCTCTGCCAGTTCTGCCGCGCTGATCTTTTTCTTTGCCATGACGACATTGAGATTGACATAGATTGCCATAGCCGCCTCCTAGATCGTCAGGTCCAGTTCATCCTTCATGGATTCCGCCTGGACGAAGATATCCGCTACGATCCGTACGATGAATGAAAGGAAGGCTGCCGCAAAACTGATGGACAGGAAGAACAGGCTGTACAGTACGGCAATGCCGGCAACCAGCAGCGCAATTGCCATAAACAGGACAGAAACCGTGCGCAGATGAGCAATATTGACATCCGTGAAGAACAGTCCGTTTTCCATATTCGTCAGAAACAGTACAAGCCGGTACAGCAGAACCAGCACACAGGCTCCGCATGCATATCCCAGCACCAGCAGCACCGGCAGCTGCATCGTCTGCAGAAATGATGCCCGGGCAGCGGTATTGACGGCCAGATACGCTGCTGCGATCCGGTGGCCGAGCAGGGTGCAGATCAGAAAGAACACTGCCCAGAAAACCGTGAACCATTTTGCGAATACAATGCGTCTGTGTATTTTTTCCATGGTGTTTCTCCTTTGCTGTGTCTTCAACATAACACCGGTATTATCGAAATACAAGAAAAAATTATCGAAAAACGATAATTCTGTAAATGCATTGCAGTTGAATTTGAAATTGAGCAGGGCATGGTCATGCTATAATGAATACAGAATATCCGCAGAAACACTGCGGCAGAAGGAGAATAATAATTATGGGACTGTTTGACAAGAAACAATGCAGCATCTGCGGGAATGACATCGGCCTGCTCGGCAACCGGAAACTGAGCGATGGCAATCTGTGCAAGAACTGTGCCGCAAAGCTTTCGCCGTGGTTCAGTGACAGAAGGTCATCGACAGTCGAGCAGATCCGCCAGCAGCTCGCATACCGCGAACAGAACGAAAGGAATCTGGCTTCGTTCAATCCGACCCGCGTCATCGACGGCATGACGAAGATCTATTTTGATGAAGCACAGAAAAAATTCATTGTCACAAGAACGACAAACTGGCGCTCTTCCAATCCGGATCTGATCAGCACATCCCAGGTACAGGCTGTAGAACTGGATATCAGTGAAGACAAGGATGAAGTATACAAGGATACGGAAAACAAGGTCAGCTATGATCCGCCCAAATACGAATATGAGTATACTTTCAACATCCATCTGGCAATCAATTCTCCGTATTTCGATGAAATCGACTTCGAACTCAGAGACACAAGACGCTCCGAGGGCAAAGATGATGAGACCTATGTCACGCTGATGAACAGAGCATATGAGATCCAGCATCTGCTGAAGCCGGAACTCTATCCGGAAAAGAAATACGAACCGGAGAAAACGGAAACGGAAACAGCAGAGGAAAAGAAAGATGAAACCCTGACAGACGGCCAGTGGAAATGTTCCTGCGGCCATGTCAATGCGGCTGAAGCAAACTTCTGCAGTGCCTGCGGTTCACCGAAGCCGCTGCGCTGGTTCTGCCCTGAATGCGGCAAGGAGAACACCGGCAAGTTCTGCATTGCCTGCGGCCACGCGATTCCGGAAGAATACGCGAAGAAAATCACCCGCTGAATAAAGCAAAGCCTGAGCTGAACACTCAGGCTTTTTAATAATACGTTTTGCAGGAAATGACTTTGCCGAGGATCCTGACCGGCAGGGAACGGACTTCCTTCGGTGAGAAATAACGACTGGCAACAGAAGGGTTGGCTGCTTCCAGTACAAGCATATTGTTTTTTGTAATGACCCGCTTGACCGTTACCTCATCCCCGATCAGCACGACCCCGATCTCACCGCTGTTCAGCGCAGAGCACTGATGGACCAGGACAAGAGAACCGTCCATGATGCCGATGCCTTCCATGGAATTGCCGGATACCTTCAGATAATAATCACCCTGGCGCACATCTTCCAGCGATGCGTCCTCTTCACCGAGATAATTCTCTTCCGCAAACAGATCATAGCCGCCTTTGACATAGCCGAGCACCGGCAGCTTTACGTCGGTGTTCATTCCTTTCAGGATCGGCTCGATATTGTATCCGACAAGGGCGGACAGTTTTTCAATGACATCGGGAGATACTTTCCGGAAGGTTCCGTTGGACCAGCGCGAAGCGGTGGAACGGGATACGCCGGTACGGCGGGCGATCTCGGCATCGCTCATGCCGGTCTTGTTTTTGAAGTTGTTGATGATCTCTTTCAGTTCCATGCGTTTTTCCTCGCATATACTGTATCACAAATTGTGCGCAACGGCAAAATAAAAACCGCAAATTGTTGCGTATAATATTGAAATGCGCAACAAAACGTCATACAATTTGACTGCGGAGGTGATTTGTGGACAGAATGATCATGCATATCGACATCAATCACTGCTATGCCCAGATCGAAGAGATGAAATATCCGCAGCTGCGGGAAATTCCGATGGCAGTCGGCGGCCATGAGGAAAAGCGGCACGGCATCATTCTGGCCAAAAACGATCCGGCAAAGAAATACGGGATCCTGACCGGCGAAAGCCTGCGGGAGGCAAGGGAGAAATGCCCGGATCTGCTGATCATACCGCCTGCGTATGACGATTATATCTATTACACATCCCTGGTGAAATCGATCTACCGGGAATACAGCGACCATGTCGAATCGTTCGGACTGGATGAGGCATGGATCGATTATACGGCTTCGCAGCATCTGTTCGGCGATCCGGTGCATATTGCGGAAGAAATCATGCACAGGGTCAGAAAGGAGATCGGTCTGGATGTATCTGCCGGTCTTTCCTGGAACAAGGTCTTTGCCAAGCTCGGCAGCGATATGAAGGTGAAGGGCAGTCCGGCTGTCATCACAAGGGAGAACTACCGGGAAAAGGTATGGCCTCTGGATGCGTCCGATCTGCTGTATGTCGGTCCGGCAACGACCCGCAAGCTGCGCCGCAGGGGAATCCATACGATCGGTGAACTGGCACAGTATCCCAGAGTCTATCTGAAAGGGGCCATGGGTGCTGCCGGAGAGATGATCCATGCCTTTGCCAACGGAGAGGATACCAGTCCGGTTGCGGAAAACAATGCCTGGCTGCCGCCGAAGTCCATCGGCAATTCGATGACGATGATCCATGATGTTTCTTCCGCAGAAGAGGTAAAACCGGTCTGCTATGTACTGAGCGAAGCAGTGGCTTCAAGGATGCGCAGCCACGGCATGGAGGGAGATGTCGTTTCCGTATCCATGCGCAGTGCCGGTCTGAACTGGTTCGGCTGCGAAAGGAAGATCGCCCAGCCGACATCCGTCAGTATGGAGATCCTGCATACGGCGATGGAACTGATCAGAGGAAACTATGATTTTTCAGTGCCGATGCGGGCTGTCGGCATTTCCGTCAGCCATCTGAATCCGGCCGGAACCTACCGGCAGATGAATCTGTTTGTGAATGAGGAAGCACGGGAAAAGGCAAGACGCAGCGATCTTGCCATGGATGAGATCCGGGATATGTACGGATTTGATTCTGTCCGCCGGGCCTGTACATTGCTGGACAGACCCCTGACGGATTTCAATGTCAAGGATGATCATACCGTTCATCCGGTCGGCTATTTTCAGGGAAGGAAAATGGTGCTTTGATTATGGAACTGTACAAGAGATATGTGGATGTGATCCTGCGGCAGCAGCGCAGCGGAAAGATCATACCGATGTATATCTGCTGGGAAAACGGAAAGCAGTACAAGATCGACAAGGTGCTCCGGGCTGAGCGGCGGGCATCTGCCGTCGGGGGCTGCGGCATGCGCTATACATGCATGATCGAAGGAAAGCAGAGAAACCTGTTTCTCGAAAAAGACAAATGGTTTATTGAAAGTCACCAGCCTTGATGCGGAACCAGCGGGCAGTGATCCAGATAAAGGAAAGAACAAACAGAAAGACCGGACCGAAAAGGGATATGCGGGGGAAGGCATCCGTAACCAGGGTGCCGAGAACCGCACCTGTGATAAACAGGGCAACGATAAGCAGATAGCGGATCCCGGTCTTTTTCTTTGCGCTGTCAGCGGAGCGTATGCCGCTGTAGAGATACTCAATGGCCTTGCGCAGGTTGCCGGTCGATACCAGGGTGGCAAATGCCTGTCCTTCAAAAGTCCGGAAGGCTTCCATCTGCATCGCGCAGATAAAGGAAATCAAGGCATTGGCGATCCGGTTGAAAAGCTCATCCTGCGGCAGAAACATGACAATAAGCAGAACACCGATCTCCACCAGCAGGACGGCTCTGCGGATAAACGGAATCTTTCTTTTTTCCAGATTGGATTCAATGATCAAAGACAGAAGGATACCGAAAGTAAAGGCAATCACCGGAATCAGACAGGAAAGCATCTGGTGCAGATCGCCCTGGGCAGCGGCGATCCCGAGTTTGACGATATTGCCGGTCTGGGCATTCGCAAAGACACCGCCTCTGGCCGAATAGGTATACGCATCCAGCCAGCCGCCGCTGACCGTCAGGAGCACTGCAGTATGGAATGTTCTGGAACCGCGCGGATCTGTTGTCATACAGTAAACCTCCGGTCCCATCATACCGCTGTATAATCAGAAAACGAAATCTTTTCCAGAATCGGGAAATCGCTTTGAACAGGATTGTTTTCAGAGTACGATACAGACGAAAGAGAGGTACAGACTGATGAAAAAAGCAGCGGTGATCTTCGCAGAAGGATGCGAAGAAGGAGAAGCACTGACGATCGTCGATGTTCTGCGCCGGGCAGAACTGCATTGTGACATGGTCGGCCTGGCATCGCCGGAAGTGACAGGCGCACATGATATTACCGTACGGATGGACAGGGTACTGGATGATGATCTGCAGGAATACGATATGGTCATTCTGCCGGGAGGCTACGGCGGAGCGGATGCCATGCGGAACCATCCGGGTCTGCAGGCCATTCTGCGCAGAAGAAATGAACAGAATCAGCTGATTGCGGCGATCTGCGCTGCGCCTATTGCACTGGATGCGGCAGGCGTACTGGAAGGAAAAAGATTCACATGCTATCCTTCGACCGCTGAGAAAATACACAGCGGCATCCATTGTGACGATCTGATCGTGACCGATGGAAATCTGACGACATCCCAGGGACCGGCGACGGCATATGCATTTGCCTACAGACTGGCGAAGATCCTCGGCGCAGACGCGCTGAGCGTACAGAAGAGAATGGCATATTTCAGCGCATTTGACGGGGAGGAAGAACGATGAAAAGAGCAGCGGTACTGATGATCGAAGGCTACGAAGAAAGCGAAACGATGCAGATCACGGATCTGCTCCGCAGAGCCGGTGTCGAAACCCATACATTCCGTTTTCAGGAAGATCCCTTTGTTCTCTCCATGCAGGGCATGTATGTCAAAGCGGACAAAGTATTCTCGGAAGAAGTCAGAGACTATGATGTCATCATCATTCCGGGCGGAAGAAATGCCTGGACGAACTTCATCAATGAACCGGGTGTTCTTGATACGATCCGCTGGTTCAATGAAAACGGAAAACTGATCGCAGCGATGTGCTCCGGCACAAAGGTGCTCAAGGCGGCAGGCGTCATTGAAGGAAAGAAAATGACCGGCTATACCGGCTATGCGTCTGTGCTGGAAGGAGCAGAATTCATCGAGGCACCGGCAGTCTATGATCAGAATCTGATCACTTCCGTCGGACCGGCAACACCGTATCCCTTTGCCTTTAAGATCATGGAAGCACTGGGCATCGATCCCGAACCGATGAAGAAGCGTCTGCTGTATGCAGAAGCGAAAGGAAAAAACTGATCAGTAAACACAAATAACTGCACCTGTATAAAAGAAGCCATATCAGACAGACCTGGACTTCGGACAGTCCGGTACTGATATGGCTTTTTCTGATCGGAATCATCGGAAACAGATGTCTCTGCCGGGCTGTACAGCACTGCGCTGCTTTCAGTCTTTCAGTGACATCGCAATCATCTCCCCGCGTCCGTCAAACAGAAGCAGCTTCTGCCGGGGTGCGTCAAACAGCGAATCGGCCGGCACGAATTCGAGTTCCTGCATAAACAGGAATTCTTTTGTTTTTCTGTCATATACATAGATCCTGGACGCATGTTCGCATACCGCGATGATCCATTTCTCGGACGCGTGAACTTTGGAAATACTGTTGTTTTCTCCCTGGGGAAGTGCAATCAGCGGATCGAAACGGTTCTGTCTGAAATCATATCGGCAGATCTGTCCGTGAATCATACAGAAAGGCACATCCGATTCATTCTCCATGGCAGACATGATCCGGTTGGGCAGTTCACAGAACCGTATATCCGGCAGGCCCTGATCATTTCCGGCAGACGAAAGACTGATGGCTGCCATTCTTCCGTGATCGACGCCGATATAGATCATTGCGTCTTCGATGAGCAGACTGTCAATCACCGCGTCCTTTGCCCTGTAGGTGAATACGGCTGTCTGCTTCTGATGCGTGACATCCAGGATCTCAAAATACATCTGTTCCCTGTTTTTATACATTTCCAGAGTAATCAGATACACGGTGCTGCTGACGATGCGGAAAACATTTGTCCGTTCCGGATGTCCCATGGCAATATGCTTCGAACTTCCTTCCAGCGCTGTCCTGTTCAGGATGGTCAATTGTCCCTCACGGAGGATGCCTTCCAGCAGAATGCGCTTTGAGAATTTCTGATTGTTTGAGCCTTCAGCAGGGCAGACTGTTACGGATGCACGGTCTTCCATGACGGCCATCAGTTTCGTTTCACCGCCGTCATCATATACACACGCGTTGAGCAGGCGCAGATTCTTTTCCTCAATGAATCCGGCAAATACCGGTGCGCTGTCAGACAGCCGCATGACATACAGCAGATTGGAAGCGCTGAAAATGCCCGTCAGATATCCCTGATCCGTATTGCGCAGATCATACTGCAGGATGCGCTGACAGTCGGGGAAAACAGTCTTTGTCTCTCCGGTATGCAGGTCCGTGATTTCAACGTTGGAAGACAGTCTGTACAGTCTGTCCTGATGAAGCCATGCTTTATCAGACAGCCGGTATGCCGGCTTTGCCTGAGCAGAACTGATAGAAGAGAGCCTGTACTGATCGATACTGTCGCGGCGGGCAGTCACCAGCGTATCTTCATTGCATTCAGCCATTGCTCTGCCGGTAGCCTCATCGCAGATGCCGGAAATGATTCGGACATCGGAAAGATCGCTTCTGCGCAGAACATACAGGAGAGGTTCTGCACAGACCAGAACATAATGTTCACTCAGCCGGACAGCAGAGATACTGTCCGTAAGATGTTTTGTGCAGAGAGGTTCAAGACCGTCTTTTGTCATCCGGAATGTACGGATGACATGTTCATCGGTACTGCTGAGAGAAACAGCCAGGATGCCGTCAAGGAAGTCTGCCCGGAGGTTGGAAAGCGGGTCCATCTCTGTTTCCAACAGACATCTGCCGTCTTTCAGCCGGAAGATGCGCAGTCTTTCTTTTTCTTTGTCTGCCAGAAGGAAATACGGTCCGGCGGACACTGTCTGGCTTTCTGCCGCAAAGAGAAACTTTACAAATACTTCTTCTGCCTGACTGTATTTTTCCTGGGTGTTTACCGTCAGGGAAAGGGTATCCTGATAGGTATTGAAATCACGGACGGTGAATGTATAGCAGGCATTGCCGTGCTTCCGGGCACTGCATCCGCAGATGTGTCCGCGATGGGCATGGAATGTCAGATTTTCATCGGAAGCGATCGTTTTCTGTTCTTTTTCCATCAGCGTCTGACTGCTGTACGCCGTAATCTGATAGATCTTCTTTGCGGGATTTTTCTGAATGCGGTAGACCGTATCCTCATCACAGAGCCATTGCCATGTCATTCCGGATACCGGCGCACATGCAAGTGTTCTGAAAGTATCCGCATCGTTCAGGATCATCATGGACCCGGTCACTGTCAGGATCTGACTGCCGAAAGTCAGCACCTCATCGGTACGCCTGCGTTTCAGCCTTCTTTCCGGGCAGGGAAATCTGTGCGCGTTATCCTGGGGAAACAGATATTTCCATTCCGGGTAATTGTTTTCATGGGCAAGCAGCTTAGCAATCAGAGGATCGTCTGTATCGCCGTACCGCTTTGCCTCGATGAATATGGTTTCCGGACGGATATCCAGTCTGTTGGCGGACATTCTGAGCAGGCGGCTGAGCGCTGCTGCGGATTCGGTGCTTTCGCCTTCCGCCTCATCAAGCATCTCACTGACCGCAAGAGAGCCGAGTTTCCTGATCAGCAGGGTAATGCAGTCGGGATTACAGAGGACTCTGAGAATGGTGCCTTTCCTGCCGCGCAGGGTGAAATACAGGAAGTTTCTGACATCGGAAAGATCTTCGCTGCTGCGCATCGGCAGATCATAGCCGTTTGCCAGCATGTTGTTCAGCGCGCGGCTCTCAACGCAGCTCCACCGGTTTTCTGCCGCCCGGCGCAGTGACGGATAGCGCAGACGTACCCGGTTGCCGTCCATGGCCAGAAACGGAGAAGCCATCATGAACAGCGCCTGGCACAGGTCTTCCATCTGCTGAAGGGAAGGACTGCCGGGCAGGGTATGGGCAAGAATATTGGCGAGGATGGATGTATCGATCGGCTGACGGACTCTTGCGAGCAGATGAAAAACCAGATTTGCCAGCACATTTCCATCCGCATACAGGGGAATCATTTCGTTTTCCAGCCGTTCCAGAACTCTGTCAAAAGCGGTTTCCGGGGTTTCGCCGTAGTCGCCTGAAAGTTTTGCGGCAAGCGTTTCAAAAGATCCGTGCTGCCGCAGTTCGTTCAGGATGATGTACAGAAAGAGCGGATTGGAACTGCCTTTCATATCCAGCAGCTGTGCCGTCTGCTGTTCATCCAGATCTTTGAGGAATTGCGACAGAGTCTGATGAATGATTTTTTCCTGTTCACTGCGGTCCGTGATCAGACCGAGTTCCGTCATGACCATATTCCGCCTGCGGAGCTGTCCGCACAGGGGAGAGGAAGTCTGCAGCGTAATGATGAACCGGACATTTTCCGGCAGTTCCTGCGGCAGCCAGGTCAGTATCTGTCCGGCATCGCTCAGCTGATCGATACCGTCGACCGCAAACAGGATCTTTTTCTCTGCGGATGCTTTTTCCAGCAGCCGTCCTGTCATCAGCGCCAGCGTATCTGCACTGTAAGCCAGATCGCTTTCTTCCAGCAGTCCTTTTTCTTTCAGTTCTTCCAGGATGGACCGGATCAGTCCGGCGGAGGAAGAGGTCTGCAGGCTTTCCGCACAATAGCGGTAGATCAGTTCTGTTCCGCTGTATTCCGTGATGAAATGCGAAAGCAGGGATGTTTTTCCGGCACCGGCGGCGCCGTGGATGGCCATCGGAACATTGCGGTTTCCATGGATATACTCCAGTATTGCCTGTTCTGCTTCCGGCCGCGGGAAGTATCCGTCGGAAGTCTGGAAGCGGACAGCATCATGCAGGGACAGTTCCTCATCAAGCGCGCTCTGTTTTTCTTCTGCGGCCATGTGATCCGGAAACTCATCCGCAATTTCTTTTTCCAGCCAGGCGATGATATCTTCTTCCAGCGATGTATTCTCTGAAACGGTAAAGTTTTCCAGTCTGCCTTCGGAAAGGTCTTTGCCGTTGAGGTTTGAGAGTTCAGGTGAACGCAGACCGGGATTCCAGCAGGCATTGTACGGTATGACCGGGATTTTTCTGCTCAGTTCTCTGCGGAATTCCCTGACCGGGTCTTTTGCGAAAAGACGTTTTCTGCCGCCGAACAGATTCCGTATATCACTGTTCCGGATTTCTTTGAGACATTCATCATCCCGTGCATAGATCCGGGCATGCCTGACAGGATTATGTGATTCATCCAGCGGCATAAGCAGGGCATGAATGATTTCCAGTTCGGTAACCGAGTTTTTCCCGATATATTCCCGCAGGCGGGGAAACTTCTGAAGCGTTTCTTCGCTGATGTCGGAAAGGCCGGGCACCCAGCCCTGTCTCTGTCCCAGAAAACTGATGAAAAAAGGCCGGCAGCGGTCGATATTGTTCAGACACACTTCGACAACACGTTTGTTTTCTTCCGCGTCCTGTTTTGAGATACCCCAGCGCAGATCAATATCCAGAAGCTGGATCCTGCGTTCTCTGCACCAGGTGCGCAGACGCGGAAACACGCGTTTCACGAGCAGATCGCGTTCCGCGTGCATATCATTGAAGGTTGAACTGATAAATACATAGACACGTTCCCATTCCATAGCTGACTCCGATCTGTCTGATAAAAGGATATCATATGCGGGTCTTGCAGCAGTTCCTTTTCACCGGATCCGGGTTTATTCAAAAGAAACAGGATTCGTGTTCGGCAGCAGGACAGCGGCCGCCAGCATTCCATGTTCTTCAAAGAACGAAACCGTACCGCCGTTCTTTTCGATTGCTTTTTTTACCATATTGATTCCCAGACCGTGATTGAGGGCAAAAGACTGATGGATAAAATTGCCGTCTGTGTCCAGGACCGGCTGATCGATTGAGTTTGCGATACGGATCCCGATATGACCGCCGACATCTTTGACAGTAAACTCTATTTTTCCGAAAACACCGATGTGCTTGATTGCGTTATCGAGAAGATTGGACAGGATCAGATACATATCATCATCCGGTATGGCCGGCGGATAGCGATAGTTCATGAAGATTTTGAAATCGATACCTTTTTCGGCAGCGTCCATCTGCTTGATGTTTACAACAGTATCGATTACCTTGGAAGCCGAGTTTACCGCAGCCGGCAGATTGTCTGCAGCGCTTTCGTATTCACGGATGATCCTTTGAATCTCTTCATTGGTTTTTTCGTGGTTTTCTTTCGAAAGTATTCTTACCAGATGAACAAGATCATGCCGGATCTCATACAGCTCATTTCTGGATTTCAGCGTCTGTTCGGCAATGGATTTCTGGTTCTGATACAGTTCAGACTGAATCTCTGAACGATATATATTCTCATTGGTACGGCTGACGGAAATCAGCAGATAGCCAATCATTACGGCAAGCACAGAAACAATCAGAATTCCAAGCGCAAGGTAGAATCTGTATTTTTCCTCATCAAAAAGAACATTTTCAAAGCATACCGTCATGCAGTTGCACAGATTCAGTGCTGCAAATGCGGACAGGCTCTGCCGGAAATTCAGATGAAAACTCAATCGGCGGATATGCCATGCGGCCAGCAGGAACAGAACCAGCTGAAGAAACGTTGCAAACAGCATATAGGCTTCCCCGTGTTTTTCCAGCATGGCGTCGAACGAGAGCCCCTGAAATACAATGCCGCGCATGACTGCTACATACAGATTTGAAGAGATGCCGACAATCAGGTCAGGTATGCAGCAGTAAATCATCTTTTCTTCTTTCGTATAATACGAAATGCATGACAGAAGTATATAAGACATCGCTACAGTCACGAAAAACAGCAGTCCCTGTGAAACAGCGAATATGTTGATACAGGTCAGAAAGGCAAAAAAACAGATCCAGTAGATAAGGATATACAGCTGCCAGTATTTCTTTTTCTGTTTCACAAGAATGATAAAAAACATCGGATAGAATGCTGTCTGTATCAGATTGATAAGAATATCAAAACCTGTCATATTTCACCTCAGCGACCATTTTGTAAAAGCCTTTTCAAAATCTGTCAGTCTGCGCCTGGATACAGTAAACTTCTGTGTGTTTTTCAGCAGGATTTCTCCCCGGGAATATGCAGCGATGAACTGCATGTTGATGATATGTGTCTGGGTAATCTGAAAGAACATTTCATCTGAAAACTGTTCTGTCATTTTTTTGAGAGAGATCCGTTCTTTGAAATATATGGTGTCGCCGGATCTGTCTGTCATGTCTGTGTAAATATAGACATCATTGCCGCTGATTTCAAAATACATAATATGATTGTATTCAACGGCACTGTTGTTCTGCAGGAGATACTTTTTCTGCTTCTGCGACAGGTATTGAACATATTTCTGAATTGCCCGGTTCATGTCATCATGCAGATGCTGCTTGCGGATAAAAAAGAATACATTATAGTCAAAGGCTTCGTATACAAATTCATCATGTGCGGTACAGAACATGATCGTCAATTCCGGATTATTCCCGGTCAGGTTCTCTGCAATATCAAATCCGCTGATTTCAGGCATATCGATATCAAGGATTACGAGATCATATTTCACTTTAAAGAGTTCATCATCCGGTACTGTTTCTGTAACAGATTCTACATTGATATCGCTATGAGAAAAAATCTTTTTCATTTCTGCATCGATTTCCTGCAGATCTGTCAAACTGTCATCAATAATCAATGCTTTTATATTCATGGCTGCCTCCAGTACGCGGTGTGCTTCAGAAATTCCATCATGCATGCATTTATGACCGTTACCAGACAAATTGTCCTGAAAATGCTGTTGAACCGGCTGCAGCTGATAACAGAAAGCATTGTATATAAACCAATGATGAAAACAGCCGCATTGTGATTTTTTGTGCGTTCAGCACAGTCCAGCGGTGCATATATGTGTTCAACAGGTGCTTCAAAACATGTATATATACTTCCTGCAGCGTAACCTAACCCGTAAATCAATGATGAATGCAGATTTGATCTTGTTATATAGTACACAAGATACAAAACAATATACACGCAAAGACATCTCTTTTTCGTCATTGCATGCCAGCCGCCGGTATATACCCGCAGAACAGAAAACAAAACAATGTATACAACTGCATTGAACAGATCATGCAGAAAAAGAGAAATCATGATGACCGCGAAAAAATCACTGCAGTCGCATATCAGACTTTCCAGACCATATCTGAACAGTTCTTCATCCTGCTCTGATAAATCGATTTTCTGCTGTACGAAGTAAAAAAATTTATCGATCATTATTCATCCCCGCATATACAATATACGAAACTTATATCCCGGAAGATACCGAATCTCATCAAATTCCGACCGATTCTCACATGCGCATTGAATCTGTTTTCCCTTCATTTCAACATAAAAGCAGAGGAGGACTTTCATTATGAAAGAAAAGTTTTTACAGTTGCTTGTCAATGCGGTTATTTCCAGATCAGAATCTTCAATCCGTCTTCCATCAAATCGGGGAACATATCAGCCCGATATCAGAAAACTGAAAGAGATACTGAACAAAGACAAGAACAAAGCCACAGGCAAAGTATTCAAATCCCTGATTGTATTATGTATGGCAGTGATGACGGTATTCAATATGTTCAGCGGTGAGAAGGTATATGCACAGGAATCTGAAAAAACGATGGTACTTGAATTCCAGGGCTATACCTATGATTCAAACATGACACAGCCGGAAAACACATATCTGCTGCATACATTCGAGATGGACAGAGAGATATATACTCTGTATGACAGCCTCACAGATCATCCTTTGGAAACATTTGTTATAGAAACCGGCAATTCTCCAAATGCTCTGAGCGGCACATATGATATGAGTTTTTATCATGATAAAGTTCTGTATGACAACAACTGGAATATCGTTGTTACGATTCGTTATACACTGGTCGCATCTGTTTATTCGAGCGGATCGTTCCGTCAGTTCAATGCAATCCGCAACAGTGGTCTTACATTCGCTGATACACCTATAACTTCCATGTCGATTGAAAACCAGTCATGCAATGCATGGTCAAATACCGGAGTATTCCCCTGTCTGCAGATTGATTTCAATTATATATGCAATGTCAAAGCAGCACGCTCAGCAGATGCTTCAATTAATGCATCACTGATTTATGCCGGTTTCTCATTCGGTTCATCTACATCAAACTATGCGTACAGGTATTTAAATGAAAGCGGTTCTTTCACGATGCATATGTAAACGTGTTTCTATATCAAAGAAACAGCATGTAAAAAAAGATAACATTGTATGAGTACTAAACATTCGCAGTATTATTGGACAGGAATCATTCTGATGCTGCTTTCTTATCCGATCTGGTTCTATACACATCTTTTCATTCTGAATGTTTTTCTGGTATGGGAGAGATTTGAAACAGCCGCATTGATCGGCTGGTTTATTCAGATTTTCGGGGTCGGTGCTGTTTTGACTGTAACCGCCGTCATCCGAGAGATGTCTGACAGAGACAGGACATGAGTTTTCTGCAGCTGATATATCTGTTGATAAGCAGGCGGCACAGATACCGGTTATATGGCTGCTGTATGTAATACACGCTGAACCATTTACTTTATAAGGAGTTTTAAATATCACGATGAAACGAGATATTTCAGGATTGTTAACAGCGTTTGCGCTGTTTCTTCTGGTGATTGCGGTATGTCATCTGACAGTATCTTCCAGTGAATTCGTTTACAGAATCGCATCAGGCCAACTTGAATTCTTCCGCAGTCTTACCGCAAATAAAGCAGTATCTGTATACTTTGCGGCGCTTGTGGGTACGGCTGTTACTTTTTATTGCATCTTTCAGAATTTGAAACAGAAATGATGCTGGCCGGATATGATGCCTGACTGTATCGCAGCGGCAAAGCGGCACCGTAACAGCATGAATCAACACGAAAAATGCTGTACAGGAATTTGAGATTAAATAAGCGGCTGAACCGCCGCTTGTCATAATCTGATATTGACCCAGCTTCCTTCTCTGACTCTGACTGTCAACAGCAATGCCCTGACATAGGCATCGATATCAAAGGAAAGCCATGGTCCGAGGAATCCGAACATCAATGCCGGAAACATCCTGTTCATGGGATAGCAGAAGAACCA
>CADABS010000039.1 GCA_902786245.1 uncultured Erysipelotrichaceae bacterium | reverse complement strand
ATATATTAGCCCTTGCCCAAGACCATAGGAAAAGGAGGCACTCTGCCGAGTACCTCCTCAACTCAAGACCTGGTTTCACTTACTTTGCGTAAGATCCGGAAGTTCATCCTAACGGAATTTCGACAACTTCTGCCATCTTGATGAGGCATACCATGATCTCTGTTGGCACCAGTCCGCGATATCCTCTGTCAATTTTCAGACTCTTTGTCCAATACGACTGCAGTTCCCTGTACGATTGGTATCTGCGTATTTGCATCATAAGCAATATTGCATGCAAGAACTGCATTTGCGCCAATACTTAAGGCTTTCTTTTCCAGTTCTTTATATGCTCTTTCCAAAGACTCTTTAAAATTCCAGATATGTCTGTGGACCTGAAAACTGCTGTCCCTTGCATAGATGATTCCCAGGACTTCCTGAATGCGGTATCCGGGTATGTATGGCAGTGTCGATAGTATTGTTTTCATAATCAACTGTAAATGAGCTGCGGCGTCAGCGAATGAAGACCGGTAACGGGAACAATGTTTACAACTGTACCGTTCTGGGTATATGAAGTAACTCTGTAGAAATTGGAACGATCGACACGTGTCATGTATAAACGAACATACTGTGTTGTGGGAGGTACATTGTAATTGTATGCATATACCGATCCGACTTGCGCAGCTCCGCGCGGCATTGTTACTGTGTATGTGATTCCGGCGTATGTAACACCCCATGAATCATTTAAACTTCCGGAATGCGGATCGTAGCTGATAGAACCTCCATTTGGAAAACTGGATCCGATACCTGCCTGCCCGGGCGGGTAAAAGCTTCTTGTTTTATCTTGATAAACTCCGGTAAATTCAGATGAATTAATTATATTGCCAATAGGTTCTGCCTGTTCATAATGAATGACCTTATACTCTTCCTGAAAAACAGAGTCTAGATAAGCAATGATAGCTGCTTCGATTTCTTCATCTGTCATTTCAAAATATACAGTATCAAGTGTTAAAGCACTTAGTCTGGTTTCTTCTGCCTTTGCTTCAACAGGTTTTGTGACATTAAAGACAGTCATCACAGCCATACATAATACAACCAGGAATTTGAATGATTTGCCTGCAGCTTTGTTCTTTTCTTTGTTCAGTATCTCTTTCAGTTTTCTGGAGTCAGGCTGATAATAGCCGCTGCGGGATGGACTGGAAAGATCCTGTTTTCCGATGCGGATCAGATGATCAAATAATCGTTTCAATACGGGTTTCATGTCAAAATCCTCCTGGCTTCATTTTAGTTATTGATTGGTGCGCAAACAACACGGATGTGATAAACGGTCGATTTCTGTGATAAATGGTAAAATACATCAAACAGAGGTTTAAAAAAACTTCCCTTGCGGGAAGTTCATCCTAACGGAATTTCGACAACTTCTGCCATCTTGATGAGGCATGTTTCGATCTGCGAAGAGATTTCCTTGACCAGACGCTCGGAGATTTCTTCGTTTTTCTCTTCTTCCAGAAGTTTCAGGATATTGTCTTTGACTTCGGAGGAGACGACATCCAGTCTTGCCTTGAGATAGCTCTTCGGCAATGCTTTGCGGAGCGGATGGGGAATGCGGGAGTTCAGCAGAACTTCCTGCATTTTTTCTTTGCCCAGGGCAAGGATCAGCAGGGAGATAACGGCACCTGCCAGAATGCCGGGCAGGCCGTTGGCAATCATCGCAATGCCGCTGCCGCCGCAGAGCAGTCCGACGATCAGGGATACCGTTGTATCGATCAGCCAGGTAATCTCTTTGACCGCAAATACATTTCTGGCTTCGACTTTGATTTCGATATCGCTCAGCGACAGATATGTATTCAGGCTCAGCGCACCGTACGGTACGTTATGCTTGACGCAGATCGGCATCGTATAGTCTTCGAGTTCATAGGATACATTCTTCAGCCAGGAGGCGACCGGTTTTGCCAGAAGCGTTCTGGCTTCGTCGGTATGCAGGTACTGGTCGATTTCCGTCTGCATGACCGCATCGATGTCAGCCAGACGCTCGATTGATCCCCGGCGCCAGCGTTCGATGATCGGCAGACATACGTTGGTCAGAATCGGATCGACCATGGATTCGACGGTGTTCTGATAGAGTTCGCTGAGATGGTTTTCAACGATGCGCTCCACCGTACTGCTGGAAACCAGACGGTCGATCTCCGCTTTGAATTCACGGACTTCATCATCGATCTTGCCGCAGTAGGCAAGACCGTTGGCTACGGAGAATTCCGGTTCGGTTCCGGTGATGACGATGGCATCCGGGAATGCTTCCCGGCACCAGGCCCGGATCGCCGGCAGCTTGGAAACACCGCCGGTCAGGAAGATCAGCTCCGGCTGTCTGCCTTCGATGTTTTCTTTTGCCTGTTCAATGGATGCCAGGAATACTTGTTTGAAGGAACGGTTGTCCAGACGCTTTACCTTTTTGTTCAGCAGCAGATCGGCGATCTTTGCATTCATTCTCAATGTCAGCTTGACCGGCAGCATCCCGGCATGGATACTGATGGTCTGAATGCATTCATCGTTTTTCCAGTAGTCTTCGTCCGAGTAGTATTTTTCTTTCAGTTTTCTTGCGGCAAAGTCGCAGTAGCTGTACCAGGGCGGATTCTCTTCAAAGATCTTCCGTATTTTCTTTCCGTTTGATGATGCTTCGATGGCTTCATCCAGGAGGATTTCATCCATGATGCCGCCGCCCAGGAATACTTCGCCGCCGGTCTTCAGTTCGACTTCCTTGCCGCCTTCGATATAGGCAAAGTCGGTAGTGGAGGAACCGATATCGATGACGAGAACCGGTTTGTTCAGGATATCATAGCCGACCTGCAGATGCTTGGACTGACAGGCACTGACCAGGGCAGCTCTGGATTCCGAAATGATCCTGACGGGCGGGTATCCTGCTTTTTCAAACAGCATCCGGTATTCTTCTCTGGCAGTCTTGTCCCATCCGGCCGGACAGCCGATATAGAAGCAGGCATCTTCACCCCGGATCAGAGCACCGGAGAGATACAGTTCTCCCAGTACACCCGAAGCAAAGCTGGTGATGTCTTTTTTCGCTTCCGGATCGGTCAGATATCTGCTTTTGAACCGGTCTTTGCGGACATTGGCATCGGGACTGTAGCAGGCGCCTTCACCGATGATCAGACGGTTGTCCTTCAGCAGGGCATAGGCGGTGACAAAGCTTTTTACATCATTGACAGGGATGATCTCGGGTACGGTATTTTCATCTTTGCGGATCCGGGATATGGCGCTTTCTGCATCGCCCAGATCAAATCCGTAAAATGTATTCATAAGCTGCCTCCTGATGCCAGTCCTTTGCGGATCAGCGTACCGTCCACTGCCAGGGCAGGGCGGATGGTTGCTTTTCTGCCGGAAGGCATCTGATCAAACCATGTTTTATGTTCATCGCTGTATTCGACGGTTTCAATATTCTGCTTATGCAGGTAGAAACGGATATCGGAAATGACTTCTTTTGCATAATCATTGTCCGTTTCGGCATAGGCGGATTCGAGCAGGCTGCACAGCAGATCCAGCTGGGCTCTGTCCATGAAGTCATCATGGTCGAGCAGTTTCTTTTTCTGGCTAAGGATTTCTTCCCGTTTCATGTCTTCCAGGTTTTTGTCAATGGATGTCAGGGCACTGAGCAGGGTATGGTATACCTTCTCTGCGTCAATCACGGTTTCCGCATACAGGTCTTCTGCCTTTTTCTGCTGTTTCTTCGCAGACAGGCATCCGGCCAGGAAGAACAGTGCCATGGCAGCAAGAGCCAGTACCAGTCCGACAATCGTATTCATCGATTTCAGCAGGGAAGAGGCAAACAGTACCAGAACAACAACGGAGGAAACGCAGCAGGCAGCCGCTGCCAGCAGCAGGACCCAGAACCATATGGATTTTTTCTCTTTGACCTGCTTTGTGCCGTATTCTGTCCGGCTGTATATTTTTGCATTGCCGTCGCTGTCAATCAGCGGCAGAGACATGCGCACTGCCTGGATCATATGCATGGCAGCCTGTTTGACTGCTTCGCTGTTTGTCTGTTCATTGTACAGAGAAAGAATGCGGCTCAGTTCATCTTCCGCTGTTCTTAAGGTTTCCTGCGGTGTTTTCGAAGAAGAGCACTGCTGCAGAAACCGTTCTTTATCCTGTTCAAGAAATTGCTGTAATGAGGTCATTGTTCAGCCTCCTGTTATTTATATGCATTATACCATTATACAAATCATTATATTGTCAATAAAAAGGAGAGACCTGTATCTCTCCGTTAGTCCAGTAAGTTCTTAGCGTTCATATGAATTGTTCTTTTATCAATCAACTGTACAATTCTGGAGCTCAAGTGTCATTGTTTTCCTGGCTTCTGAAGCCGCGGATCATCAGAATCTTCAGGAAACCAGATTGCTTTAACATCGTACCAGCTGTCATCTTCAGGAAAGTAGCCCAGTACAGATTCTTCTGATATTGTCGATTCATCGACTTCCACAAATGTTTCCTGCCCGGCATAGATTCTGTATGTCTGCTCACCATGTATCGTCTCAGGCTGAGAAAACACAGCATAGTATACCTTTCCTTCTTCAGGCATAGTATCCGTGAAAATCTGTGTTACATTCTGCGGCAGTTCTTTTCCATTTTTCTTTGCGAGGTCAATCTGTTTTTGCAGAGACTCACCATCCCGTGATAATGCATAGTTTTCCCATGGAATAGTACCGCCGGCAATAAAGAAGCGGTATACCTCTCCACTATTAATTGATCCGTAATACGGATCAATCATCTCGCATGTTCCGTATGTATAAGCACTGCCATATGCATCTGTATCTTCAAAATAATTGTCTTGTCCTTCAATCGTTAAGATCCGGACAATGCCATACGAATCAATCTGATCCATATATAGAGGCGGTCTGTCCATAGTTACTTCAAAATACCAGGTATCGCTGCCTTCGCTTTTGATGACTGTTTCATCCGTTTCAATAACATCATTGGCTTCTGTTTCATCGGTTACATTCACTGAACATCCTGCCAGGAATGCAGCGAATAAAACCATATAAATTTTCTTCATTTCAATCATCTCCTTCATGTCATCAGTAAAGGTTCACGATTGCCTGATTATCAATATACTGAACTGTATTTGCAGCACGGTACTCAATTATGTAATCCGTTGGCGTCAGAAATCTTTTGACACTGTACTGGTGCATGATACTGTTCGGATTCGTGTTGTTATGTGCAAGCCCGAAAGCATGTCCCATTTCGTGATAGATCGTACCCTGTGCTGAATCATTACTGTAATCATCTTTTGCGAGTTCTGTTGTATTTATATGTATTTCCGTATAATACCAACTGGATGCCGGCGCTCCGCCGGATCCCGTATTAATATTTGTACCGTCCCCAAGATAATGAAAAGTACAGGCTAGTGCAGTGCTGTATCCCGTATTGTTGGAAAACCATGTCGCATCATTAGAATGAAAATCCATTTTTGAACCGACATTACTGCTAACATAATTCATGTAAATCGGATTATCCCATCCTGTGTACATCCAACCTGTTACACCCTGCGTTATATAATTTTCCCAGGCTGCAACACCAGATGAATAATTCAGATATACAGTAATGTTTGAAACACCGCCGGTGTATTTATAATTTGAATTAAATGGATATGTTGCAGTGTTATCGGCTGAGACATTTGTAACGATGGTTGAAATAATAAGCTTAATGCCTATCAATACAGCTGTTATTTTTCTTAAGTTCATTTATATCACTCTCTTTCCATCAAGATATGACATGCATTACAACGTGAATATGTCGGTTATGTACAATTGGTGGTTATCGCATTGCCATTTAGAACACCTGAATACAGTATTGCCGTAAGCAGCAGGATGTGCACAGAACACAGCTGCTTCCAGAAATCCTATCCAGTCATGATTGAATATCTTCAGCATAAAGATATCCAGAGCCGGTACTGCCAGAATAGCAATCACAATATAGCGAAGGATCCGGTTCTCGCTGTCACGTGTTTTCATGCTGTTTATATTCTGATACGTCGATAGTGACGACGCCTGTTGTTTTAACTGCTGCGTTCAGTGCTTCTTTCAATTTCCTGGTGTCGGGCTGATAATAGCCGCTGCGTGACGGGCTGGACAGATCCAGTTTTCCAATGTGAATCAGATGATCAGTTAATCGTTTTAATAATGCTTTCATGTGAATTCCTGCTTGTCTGAATCATGACTTGTATCAGGTTATAAAGCAAGGAATGCGGTGACGAACGGTCGAATTCAGTGACGAACGGTCAGAAAATGCATCGAAAATCTCATATTATGTATCAGGAACGGTGATTAAGATATGAGGAACCGTGTGATTGAATCAGCTGCCGTATATTTCGGCTATGATGAAACAGATATGCTGTTATTGAAAAACGGAATCAGTACAGTTGTTTGCGACGGGGCAGATTTTCTGTCTGTTATCCTTATATCATTCTTTCTTGGAAGAACTGCGGAAACAGTTCTGTACATCCTGCTGTTCAGCGGACTCAGAAGATGTACCGGCGGCTGGCATGCAAAAACGATTCCCGGCTGCATTGCCGTATATGATGCTCTGTATATTCTCTGGCACTTACTGACTTCCCGGAATATCTTCGGTCTACATGTGTTTGCCTGCATATATATACTCTGCATGATTTATATCATTGCCTTTGCGCCGGTCATCCATCCGAATCATCCGCTGGAAAATATTGAATTCATTGAAAACAGGATCCGTATGAAACGAATGCTGATTATATCAACGATGCTGTTTACGGTTTTTTGTTTGTATGCATGTCAGCTGTATCGTACAATAACAGTAATATTTGTATACAATTTACTTTCCATGGAATTGCTGAGAAAAACAAAAGGAGTACAGTGATGAAATGCAGTGTGCTGATCATCGATGATAATCAAAGAGATATTGATCTGTTTGTAAGGACAGCCATGCATTTGCTTGAAAACACAGGTCATGATTTTTCGTTTGAATGGGCGCATTCTTTTTCCGAAGATTTGTCTTTTGATCAATATATGCTGTATGTTCTTGATATTGAAATCAATGATACAGAAGATGGTTTTGATGCTGCGAAGATTATTCACAGGGCGAATCCGGCTGCTGCTGTCATGTTTTATACAAGCCATTCAGAGCTTGTATTTGATTCATTTGATCTGAGCACGTACTTCTTTATCCGGAAAGATCATATTTCTGAGGATCTTACAAGAGCATTTCATAAATTGTTTTCTGATGATGATCTTGCGTACTATGACTGTGTGACCGACGGATGCACTCTTCGTATTCCCGTCACGAAACTGGTATACATTGTGGGTATCGGAAATGTCCTGACACTGTGCATGGACAATGGAGATGAATTGCTGGAAAGAGCATCGATGGCATCATGTATGAAGAAACTTCCTGCCGGTCAGTTCATGCAGATCGACAGAAATATCATGATTAATATGAAATATATTTATCAGATCAATGATCAGGAAGTCAGACTCAATAACGGGAAGAAGTTTCCCGTATCAAGACGCAGAAGGAAACCGATCATTCAGGAATATCTGAGGTATAAAGTGAGATGATGGACTGGTTTGATATTCTGATCAATGTGCTGGAGACAACTTTGATCACATGTTTTCTTTTCATGCAGAGAACAAAGGATGACAGAAAAACATGTATTATTACATTCAGCTATTTTCTGTGTGCACTCGCATTCATCAGCATTGTCAATCTCTATTCAGTAACGGAAGGGTATTATGTGCTGATCGATGTGCTGATTGCCGCCTTTTATCTGCGGATGATCAATGATGGCAGCTGGTCAAAGATACTGACGATTGCAGTTATACCTGATCTGAGTCTGACAGTCACGAATAATATTTACACGATCCTTCTGATGGAACTGTTCTCGGTTGACAGCTATCAGTCATATATGGTCAGATACAGGATACCCGTTGTCGTGTTCATCCAGGTAATACATGCGGTGGTTTTCTATCTGATTCACAGGTATCTGCGCAGTCTTGATAAGGATATCAGTCACAGGGATATGCTCATATCCATGCTTGTTATCTATTTGACTGTTCTGATTGTACAGTCATTTGCGCCATTGCTGTATGAAAGCAGTATCGTCATGCCGGAGGTGCGGATCGGTGTCATCATGACATTTCTGATGAGCATTGCCATTGCGTTTCTGCTGCACAGAATCAATCTGGAAAACAGGGAACTGATCCGTTCCAGGGAAGAACTGAATCGGCTGAAATACGAAAAACTTCTTTCCGGTGAAATCATTGCTGCACAGAAACAGCTGAGAAAGCTCAAACATGATATCAGTCATCTGGTGAATGCAATCGATAACAGCAAATCGATCAAAAATGACGAAGATGTCCTGTATTCATCCGAAATTATTAAAAACAAGCTGAAAACGCTCGATCATCCAGTCATCACTCCGGTCCCGATTCTTGATTTCGTGCTGAACAATAAAAGGGATGAGGCGGCAGAGAAGGGCATTGATATACATTGCATGATCAGTCTTCATGATCAGATTGATATGCCGGATGATGAATTGTTTCTGCTTGTTTCCAACATTCTGGATAATGCAATCCGCCATATCGGCATACGGAAACAGATAGAAATTCATATCCGTCAGGACAAGATGATGTGTATTATGTCCTTTTCCAACAGTGCGGACAGAATCGTTAAGGAAGAAGAAATGCATTCGAATGATTATGACCTGAGAGGATATGGGATTGAAACGATCCGCAGGATCACAGAACGCAACAGAGGGACGGTATTGTTTGAACAGGATCCGGAGTTTTTCCATGTACAGCTGTGCCTGCAGATGAAGGAAGCGGAAGGAAATCCGGAACGATATTGATATTGCGTCTCTCTTTCAGAGAAGTTGTGATAGAATAACTGCTGTTGAGGGAGTAACTGGCGCATTATCCTGCGCAGAATCGTCGTCATCACGGCATAAAAGCCCGGCGTTCTTCAAATGGTGAGACTCATATATGGCTTTGCTGTGTATGAGCATGATCCGCGCACAGCACTGTCTGTGTTTTTTTACAGGCAGTTTTGCGGATCGGAAGGAGAGAAAATGTTAGTACCTGTATTATTGTTTCTGTTGGGCTTCGCGCTTCTGATCAAAGGCGGCGACTGGTTCGTGGACGGAGCTGTCGGCATCGCCCACCGTTTCCATCTGCCGGAAATCCTGATCGGCGCAACGGTCGTATCGATCGGTACGACGCTGCCGGAAGTCATGGTATCCGCCCAGGCTGCCCTGCAGCATAACAGCGGTATTTCCTACGGCAACGCAATCGGTTCGATCATATGCAATACTTCGCTGATTGCCGCAATCACGGTTGCCGTGCATCCTTCCGATGTAAAAAAGAGTACGCTGAAGCTCCCGGTTATTGCATTCTTTGTATCCGCAGTTGTTTACTGTCTGATTGCCTATACGACCGGTCAGTTCCAGAGATGGCATGGCTTCATGTTCCTGGCGATGTTTGCGGCATATATGGTAATATCCGTCAAGCAGATGACATCTTCGGGAGAACAGCCGGAGGAAACAGAAGAGGAAGAACAGAAAGAAGAAACGACGCTGACCAAGGAAATTATCCTGATGGCGGTCGGTGCTGCTGCGATTGCGTTCGGTGCAAATCTGCTGGTCAATAACGGAACGATCATTGCCGAAGCACTGGGTGTTCCGAGTTCCGTCATCGGTCTGACCATGGTTGCCCTGGGCACATCTCTGCCGGAACTGGTCACAGCGATTACTTCATTGATGAAGGGTCATGGTGCACTGTCGCTGGGCAATGTCATCGGTGCAAACCTGTTCAATATCGTTCTGGTTTCCGGTGCTGCGATTTCCATCTCGCCGTTTGCCGTGCCTGCGGAAAAGACACTGATGGGCATCAATTCATCCCTGCTGGTGGATATTCCGGTCATGCTGTGTGTCATGTCGCTGCTCTGCTTCCCGGCATTGGCAACAGGAAAGCTGAAGAGATGGCAGGGTATCACACTGCTGTGCATCTATGCGGCATTTACCTTCTATCAGTTTGTACTGTAAATTAAACAAAGTCCTTTTCCGAAAGAGAAGGACTTTTAATATTGTTCGATCATATTGTTTCCGTGAAATACAGACGGATCTGAAAGGATGTACCTTTGTTCAGAGAACTCTTCACCTGGATTCTTCCGTTATGAAGCTGAATGATCTGCTTTGCAAGATACATGCCGATTCCGTTTGAATCCGGATTGCCTGTGTTTTTATAGAACCGCTCAAAGATATGCGCGGCTGTTTCCTCATCCATTCCTTCGCCGCTGTCTTCAATGAAGAGATCTGCCGAGAGATTGCCTGCGGAAGCAGAGATTCTGATTTCTCCGCCTTCCGGTGTATGTTCAATGCAGTTTTTCAGGATGTTGGAAACAGCTTCGGAAAACCAGTGCGCATCTGCTTTGATGCGTATTTCTTCGGGAATATCCATGTGCAGCTGAATCTGTCTGAGTTCAAGCAGTGCCGATAAAGAATCGGATATTTTCAGGATCAACTGTACAAGAGGCAGTTCTTCCGTTTTCATCCGGAATACACCGGCGTCGATTTCGGAAGAAATCAGCAGATTGCGTACGAGCGATGCAATGTGATCGGTCTGGCTGTGAATGCGGTGAATGCATATCTGCTTTTCTTTTTCCGGCAGATTTCCTCTTTCCAGGTTGTCCGTCATGATCGTGATGGCAGCCAGAGGTGTTTTGATCTGATGGGAAACATTCGTCAGCAGTTCTTTCAGTACTCTGTTTTTTTCGGTTTCCGAGGCAAATTCTGTCTGCAGGATATTGGCTGTCTTATAGATTTCACTCTGCAGGATCTGCAGTTCTCCTTCATAGGTTTCTTTGATCTTCGGAAGTTCGGCATGGTCCTGTACTTTGCTGAGATAATCGGACAGTGCTTCGATTCTCTGTTTCTGCGTTTTTCTTTCCTGCAGCAGTCTGAAAATGATAACTGCGGAAAGCAGGATCAGAACAGTCAGAAAGAATATCATGTTCATTCCCCTTTCACACGGTAGCCGATACCGCGTACGGTTTCGATGAAATCGCTGCCCATTTTGTCTCTCAGCCGTTTGATATAGACGGTGAGTGTATTGTCGCTGACATATTCACCCAGATCATCGTAAAGGCAGTCCAGGATCAGTTCTCTTGTCAGCAGCTGCTTTCTGTTATTTACAAAGATCAGCAGCAGTTTGTATTCCATTGCACTGAGATTCACTTCCTGACTGTTTCTGTAGATCTTTCCTTTGGCAGGATCGATCAGGCAGTCTCCGATTCTGACCGCTGCGGATTCCGTTCCTTTGTACCGCCGCATGACTGCCCGCATACGGGCAATCAGTTCACGGATATGGAACGGTTTGGTAATATAATCATCCGCTCCCTGTTCCAGGGCCATGACCTTATGGATTTCATCATCCATGGCAGTCAGAAACAGTACCGGGATATCGCTTCTTTTACGGATTTCATAGAACAGATCAAAGCCGCTGCCGTCAGGCAGTGTTACATCCAGCAGGACCATTTCGATCTGATCCAGTTTTTCTTTCACAATGGCAGAAGCTTCCCCGAGACAGGATGCACATAACAGCGAAAAGCCTTCCCCCGTAAGGGAAAGGGAGAGGCCTTCGAGTATGAATCTGTCGTCTTCAACTATCAGGATCATATGCTGTCCTTCCGGATTTCTTCCATCAGATTGGCATCCGACTCCTTTTTATAAGTATACCATCCGCTGATCAGACACATCAGCACTCCCACGATGACGGTCAGAATAACAGCCGTATACGGGATATCGATTGAAAAGCTGCCGAAGGCTGCCCTGACCATCTTTCTGATTGCAAAGCATAATGCAAAGCTGATTACGGCCGCATACAGTATGCTTTTCAGGCAGATGAAGCCTGCTTCCAGCAGCAGTGTTTTCTGCAGCTGTCTGCCAGTCATTCCGTTTGCTTTGAGAATTGCGTAAGTCTTTCTTCTGTATGCAATCAGCCCACTGATGGAATTGAATATGTTCATGAAGCAGACTGCCGATGCGAGGACCGTGAAGCTGATCAGGAGAACCCGGATCAGTGCTTTCAGGGAAGTCTGGATCGTTTCGGGCAGATACGTATCATGACTCATCAGCAGAAAATCATCTGATTCTGCGTTTCTGATTTCGGTCAGCGCATTCATGAATGCTCTGTTATTTTCATCGCCGTCAAAGAGATAATATCTGAACGCACCGGAACATTCATCCATCGAGATCAGTGATTCTGCCTGCGAAAGCGGCAGGATGCCGGTCAGCTTTTCGCCGCTGAATGCAAACCGGTCTGACAGCTGGCTGCTGTCTGCTTTGGCAGCAACCGTAAAGGCAATATCCGTACTGCCGAAGGTACTGACAAACACATCGCCGGGCTGACTGACTGTCATATCCTGGATTTCATAATAACGGTATTCTGATGCATTTCTCTGCCAGACACCGTAGTAATCCGTACTGACTGCCCCGTCTTTGACGAGAATGACCTGGGGATGATCTGTTTCAGCAGGGGATGCATGCAGCGATTGCAGGATTTCATTGAACTTCTCATCTTCGACTGCCAGGAAATCCGTCCACCAGAAAGGATTGTCCATATACTGTTCCTGATATTGTTCATCGCTCAGTCCTTCCGGATAATACTGCATAATGACATCCCTGAAGGCATTTCTGAATTCATCGGAATAGTATTCATACGGGGTCATTGCCAGGCTCGCAAAGTCATAGACGGTTTCCTGTTTTTCCACGCCGCCGGTTGTTTCGAGCTGGTCTTTCAGACTCTCAAACAGGACCGGATCATTTTTCACGTAAAGGAAGTATTCATAGGAATCGAAGGTTTTCATGACCGGAGCATCCGTGTCGCGGAGCTTGAAACCTGCCATCCGGATCAGTGCATTGGATGCATATGTCAGTACGGTCATCACGGTCATAAATGCACACAGTGCTTTGACAATTGCCCGGCTGCGTCTTTTTTCTTTATGCAGGAAACCTGCCGCAAGCACTCTCTCGGCAGACGGATAGGATACCGTCTTTTTCGGTTTTCCGCTTTTTTCGTTTTCGTTTCCCCGGATCGAAGCGACCGGACCGATCTTTGAAATCTTCCTGGCCGGCAGAAGCGCGGAAACGGATACGGTGAGAATGGAGAAGAGAATCACGGCAAGCACCGATGTCAGTTTCACATCAAGATGCACCGGCACATTGTCCGAAAGATGCAGTCCCATAAAGGCAGCCGCGGCCGGGCGCATGAAGGAAACTGCAGCTTTGATCACGAACAGACCGCAGACAAGACCGATTGGCAGTGCGATGGCAAGCAGTACAGCAGCTTCAAAGTAAACGGAACTTCTCTTCTGCTTTGCGGTGGCACCGATGCTTGTCAGCATGCCCAGATATTTCAGTCTGTCATCGTAGGAAAGTGCGAAGACGTTATTCATCAGTACAGCCGCAATCACAATGATGAGGGCGGTCAGAAATATCTGCATCATGATCACAATGAGATTGATCGTATGGCTCGTTGACTGCCCGTGGAAAATCAGAACATAGTTGTTGGCTTCAAACTGATCCGGTGCGATTTCGTTGAGCGAATGATACAGATCTGTATCGTCTTCACTCACCCGCATCGAAAGATTGAACAGACCTGCAGGGATTTCATCACTGCGGGTAATGGCTGTGTAGACAGCGGAAGAAGGACTTTCAAATGAAGGAACTTCCATGAAGCCGACCACGGTATATTCTTTTTCAAATCCGGTCGGTTCGGCTGTTTCCGTGATTTCCGGATTGTCCGGATAATAAGGAAAACCGGAAGATACTTCTATTGTCTCCCATGGTTCCATGATGATTTCCTGAAAAGGGAATACCTTCTGGAAACCGCTGCTGTTGGTAATAAACCGCTGAATCCCCCTGATCATGATCCTGTCGCCGATGGCGGCAGTGCCGCCGTCTGTCAGTACAGCTTCGCTGAGCAGGATCTCCTGATCGTTCTCAGGTTCTCTGCCTGTTATGACTTTGATATTCATCCAGTCCAGGCTGTTTTTTGAATATGAACGCAGATCAAGATACGGTTTCATTGCATTGGCAGATCCTGCATACCCGGAAACTGCCAGATGGGAAGAAACCCCGGTTTCTTCCACAAACGGCAGAGCGGTCAGTTTTTCATACTGCGCATGATCGATGTCATAGACATTGATATGCCACTTTCCTCTTTCTGCTTCGGCAATATCGGTAAAAAAGCGTATTGCCGTATCCTTTCCGATAAACACGCCTGTCAGCAATATGACCATCAGAGATATGCTGATGAGAGAGATCAGCGATCTCTTTCTGTTTTTCAGAAGGTATCTCAATGTGACCTGATGTACGATTCTTTCCGAACGCATAGCTCACCTCTGCGGGCCGAGATGTCTGACTTTTTCATCTTTGACAATCCGGCCGTCTTCAATGGAGATGATGCGGTCTGCCTGTGCGGCAATGCTTTCGTCATGGGTGATCAGAAGAACTGTCTGCTTCATTCTCCGGTTGGAATCTTTCAGAAGCCGGATGATCTCTTCGGAATTCTTTCTGTCGAGATTGCCGGTCGGTTCATCGCATAAAAGAATGGCAGGGTGCGTAAACAGGGCTCTGCCGATGGAAACACGCTGCTGCTGACCGCCGGAAAGCTGATTGGGATAGTGCGTTCTTCTTTCTTCCAGATTGAGATAGGAAATGATGCGGTCCAGTCTCTCCTGGTCTCTCTTTCTTCCGTCCAGCAGATGCGGCAGAAGAATGTTTTCTTCCGCATTCAGTACGGGTACGAGATTATAAAACTGATAGACAAGACCGATATACCTTCTGCGGAATACGGCAAGGCTGTCCGCATTCAGCTCCAGAATATTCTGACCATTGATGAATACCTTTCCTGTATCAGGCCTGTCCACACCGCCGAGTATATGCAGCAACGTAGATTTGCCGGAACCCGAAGGACCGGTGATTGCGATCATCTCTCCCTGTTCGACAGAGAATGAAACATCATCAAGCGCAGTCAGTTCGGTTTCTCTGGTTCCGTATTTTTTGATGATATGTTCACATCTGAGTATTTCCATAACTGCCTCCTGCTTTGATGTTACTTTTATGGTATGACAGGATTCTTAACGCTAGTGTGACAGAATTGTAATATTTGCATTTTCCGGGCAGAAATCTTGCAATTATGCAGGTTCGGTTTATGATATGGACCATGGTTACGATCAATGTGGCAGCGCCTATTATGCGCGAACAGATCCGGAAGCGTCTGGAATCGGAAGAAAGCATGCACTATACGTATCTCGGCATGCAGGGACCGATTGAAATGCAGTTCTCTGTCGACACGGAACTTGACGGCAATGAAGTTGTCAGGAAAACGAAGCGGATGATCCGCTCGATTCCCTATGGCAATATCACTATGTACCGGGTCCTGGTCGACGGACAGTTCTTCGAAAACGGCAGGGTCTATCGGCCGGGCGATCCTGAGTATAAAGCTACAAGACCTGTCAATTCAAAGATCAGAAAATGATTCTTCTGCGGAAGAGTCTTTTTTGACAGAAGAAAACGGATGAAGACAGTGTCCTCATCCGTTTGCGGCTTTGTATGATCCTGGAATCAGTTGGAAATGTAGGCGGTCAGATCGAACGGTTTTTCATCCGCGATCCTGCAGCTGCCGGATGCGTCTTCATAGACAGTCACCGCATACAGCAGACTTCCGGCTCCGGTCGAAACATCCTGTGCCTTTGCAAGAATCAGATAATTGGTTCCGGCGACAGGCTGTGTTGCCAGCAGCCCGATCGGTTCGAATCCGACACCGGTGAAGTCTTCCATTGCCGCATTGAATGCCTTGTGTGCATTTTCGGGAAGCACTGCCGCATTCACCGTTCTTTCATCGACTTTCCAGCTGCCGAGCGTATATTCGGTTCTGGCTTCCGTGGTTTTGATATCTGCGATATCGATCTGTTCCGCTGAGAGCAGGCTTACAGCACCTTCCAGATCGCGGTAGACAGTGACGACATACCATCCGGCCGCAGGGGTTTGGGAAACAGTTGTGCCTTTAGCAAGATACGCATAATTCGTTCCGGAAACGAGCTGCACTGCCAGGATCGCAGCCGGTTCATATGTAACGCCGACCAGTCCTTCTGTGGCATCCGCAAACAGTTCTGTTTCCTCCGGTGTCAGAACGGATGTGAATACGGTATCGTATACCTCCCATGAACCGGGTGCTCCGGCAGTCAGATCCGCATTGTCTTTTCCGCCGGAACTGCATGCGCAAAGACCCGTCAAAAGCGATACTGCAAGCAGTATTCTGAATGATTTCATATAACAAAACCCTCCTGAATTCAAATATACAATAGAGATACACAACAGGGTATATAATAAGCGCATATATGGCGAAAGAGGTAAAAAATCATGACACTGGAAGAACTGAAAAGAAAATATGCATACACACTGGCAAGAGTCGGACTGAATGTGCAGAAGGGACAGCCGGTCCTGGTCGAAGCGGCAGTGGAAGGCGCGTACTTTATTCCGCTGTTTGCGGAAGAATGCTATAAGCTCGGAGCGTCCGATGTGATCGTTCATTATCTGGACCAGGCAAAGATGAAAATCGATGCCAGATACCGCAGTGACGCGGATGTGCGCAGAGTCGAAGAATGGGAAGTCCTGCAGAACCAGATGTATCTGGACCAGGGCGCCTGCTACGTGCGTCTTGAAGGAGTGAATCCCGACCTGATGGCAGATGTGCCGGAAGACCAGGCAAACGCGATCTTTGCCCATATTGACGGTGTGCGCAATATCATGCGCAAAGCAAGCCGGGTAAAGCAGTGTCAGTGGCTGATTGCCATGATCCCGACAAAACAGTGGGCCGACAAGATCCTGCCGGGTGAACCGGAAGATACACGCCTTGACGCATTGTGGAAACTGTTGTTGAAACTGTGCTATATCGATGAAACAAACGATCCGGTTGAGACATGGACGGAAAAATCCAGACGCAAAACGGAACGGGGAAGCCGCATCGATTCCTATCATTTCACAAAGCTGCACTATACCGCGTCCAACGGCACGGACCTGATCATCAAACTGACACCGGATTCAAAGTTTGCCTTTAAACGGCCGGCGGACAGTATTGATTATCATCCCAATATCCCGACGGAGGAAATCTGTACGACGCCGGAGAAGTTCGGTACCGAGGGTGTCGTCTACGCGACAAGGCCGCTGTTACTGGGAGGCAAGGCAATCGAGAATTTCGGCTTCCGCTTTGAAAAAGGAAAGGTCACGGAAATCATCGCGGATGAAGGAAAAGAGATGCTTGAAGCCCTGGTGAAGATGGATGAGAATGCCGGATATCTGGGTGAATGCGCGCTGGTTGAATACAGTTCGCCGATCTCGATGTCCAATATCGTTTATTACACGACACTGATTGATGAGAACGCGTCCTGCCATCTGGCCCTGGGCAGGGGATTAAGCCATAAGCAACCGTCCGATCCTGCCTATACGTTCAATGATTCAATGATCCATATCGATTTCATGGTCGGCACTGCCGATATGCATATCGTCGGCACGACAGAAACCGGGGAAGAAGTCGTGATCTTCGACAACGGCAACTTCGCGATATAGAAAAATAACGGGGATGCGCGCATCTCCGTTTTATTCTGCTCTGGGCAGTTTCCAGTGATAGCGGATCGCCAGGCCTCTGAGCAGGATGATCAGTATGGCACCGGCGAACATTGCGTTGATGTTTCCGATGCGCTTCCACAGCAGCGCAGTACAGATTCCTCCGATGATCGATGCGGACGCATAGAACCAGGTGCGGAATATCATCGGGGTACGGCCTGCCATGATGTCCCTGAGAACACCGCCGCCGACACCTGTCAGAGTTCCGACAAATACCGAGAGGAACAGATTCGGTGACGGGGCATACGTCATACCCGTAGAGATGCCTGCTACCGTGAATACAGCAAGCCCGACCGTATCCATGAACATCCGCAGAGGACCGAACAGTCTTCCCGCCTGATGAAAAGTTTTCCTGATATAAGGATGGAATACCGCAAGAGATACCGCGATTGCCGTACAGGCATACACAGGATTCCGGAACGCACCAGGCGGTGTCATGCCGAGAATAATATCCTTGAGAATACCGCCGCCTGTCGCAGTGGTCATGCCCAGCATGCATACACCGAATATATCCATTCTTTCGTCGACCGCTGTCATAGCGCCGCTGATGGCAAAGGCAATCGTACCTGTCATTTCAAATAAAAAGGTCCAGTTCATATCAAAAACTCCGACAACTGTTATATACCCTGTAGTTCTCATAAACAATACTTTTTTAGTTGCATATGGCGAAAAGACATTGAAGTCAGAAATGCGTGAAAAATATTAGCGATTACATTCTTGATATAAATGTCAGGCTTTTTTTGTCATGGATGGTTGACTTTAACTCTGTACAGAAATACTTTATTAATCTGCAAACATTATTGAGGTTTATGTGAAGATACTCAGATCTGAACGATTTATGGCGGTGTAAAGATTTCAGTTTCATATAAAATAAGTGTTCTTCTAATTCGTGCGAAAGTTTTTTGGCAACTCAGAACATTGCTGTTTAGTGGAAAATCCGCTAAGATTAGTATGTAATCCGCAGAGCGATGAGCACTTTGAGGCATTATATGAAGCTTATGAAATAGTGGATGGAACAAAAACCAAAAATTATGAGGACTAGCTTAACTATAGGTTATATTAGGAAAGAGGAAAAACCAGTATGAGTGTATTAATCGTAACAGGTATTGCGTTCGTTTTCATGGCGTTTGAGATCGTTTTTTTTCTTGCCAATAATCCAAGCATCATTGTTTACCTGGCACACAATAAATGGCTGATTTATTGGATTGGGAGTGATATTTCATTATGCATTTTAGGAATTCTACTATTAAAACATAAAAGCAGAAAAGTTTTGACGGTTGCAATTTTGCTGGCGACACTAATGGAAATATTGTATTTTGCTGATTCAATCATGAACAAATCACTTAACTATACTCAAATTATTTATTTGTGTTCACTGCTTTTATTATTATTACTGAGCATGGAAATTATACCTGTAAAAAAATTATGGTTTCTTCCAGGCACAATTCAATTATTATCAAGGTGCATTAATATAGCTGATCAACTAAGAACAGGTGGATCTATATCCTTATCTTATTTATTCATTTTTGCAATGATAGTTGCCCTCTTTGGTTATGGCTATTGTTTGAAAGAAAATATAATTTCTTAAGGCTATAGGTATGTATATAACTGCAGTAAACCTATAAGCCCAATTATCATTATTTATAATCAGTTCGGTTTCTAACTGCTCAGATTTCTTTTACGCTCCCTGGAATGCTCATTTTTCTATTTTTGCGTTGTGAAAAAAGGCGTTAACCTTTTCCGGGTTAACGCCTTGCCAGGTTTTCATATACGTTATTTTGTTGCGTCTTTCCAATGCTCATCACAGTATCCGTAATGAGAGGTTTTATGGGTTGCGGTTTTTCCGCAGATCGTGCAGTGTGATGTGTCACCATAACCTGGTGCATGGCCGCTGCAGCCTGCAGATAGTAATTGACATAGTATAATCAAAGATAAGATTATTTTTTTCATAGATAAATCCCCCTACAAATGAATACCAGAAATACTTATTTTTCGTATTCCTGGACTCCGATCGAATCAATAATGACAAATTCATCAGAATCAGCGCCAATAATAACCATATCTGTTCCGGTTCCGAACGAATAAGATTCGCCTTTTTTCAGCACAAATATTACATCGTCATCTTTGATCGTATACTGGCCCTTGATTTCGTATTCTACATAGCGCTCGTCTGCGGAGTTAGGAGTGCTTTCATTAGTCCACCATGTTTTACCTGTTTTGACGCGTAACATGTCACCGTAGAATTCATATAGCGTATAAGTTTTATACGTTCCGATTTCTCCGGATCTCAAATACTTCTGTCCCAGCGGATCCCACCATGGAGAAACCTGATCTTTATACTGGTCTTTTTTATTGTCATAGTATCCGCCTTTGCCATCTTCGGTGTAAAAGACTGTACCGTTGTTGCGGGCAAATTCCAGAATCTTGTCAAACGGAATCACATGCTCATCAGCGTAATAGTTCAAACTACTTAGCGGTTCTGTCATGCTTATGCATTTGATAATTCCTTCAGCTGAAGTACCTGACAAGATTTCTGCAGTACAATTTCCGAGCTCTTCGTTCAACAAAGTTTTAATGCTTTCTTCTTTATAAGAATAAGATTCCAGGGCATGAAGCAGATTGTAAACTTTGTCAGAATTGCCTGCGGAAAGGTTGCTTTTTATGGAATTGCCGATTGCTTCAGACAAATATTCCTGCTTTTTGTAAGAGTCGAAACTGCTTCTGTACGAGCTGACCATGTCAGGTGAATTTGACAGTGTGTCGACAAGATTTTTAATATTGTTCCGCTGTTCTTCCTCGCTTTCACATCCGGCAGCGGTCAGCAGCATACAGCATGCTGCAGCAACGAACAGACCTTGTAGATATTTGTTTTTTCTCATATCGTTTCCGTATCCGGTTTTTTTCTTGTTATATCAATTGCCAGGCAGCTTTTCAGGATGCTTTTCAAAATACTCATTCATATCTCTTACATAGTCTTCGTTGATACTTCCGTCTTTATTATGAAGATCATATGAACTCGATGAACTGCATCCCATAGAAACAAGAGAAATTGTTAACAGGCAAATCAATAAGCAAATCATTCGCAGTATTTTTTTCATTATTCCCTCCGCTATTTGTGATACCACTTTCCGTTTGCACCTTTATAGTATCCTTGCTGATAAGCGTCGCGTTCCCAGTCGCGTGAGCTTGAAGAACTGCAACCTAAAGCATTAACCGTAAGTGCCAGCAAGCAAACAATCAGGCAGACTACATGCAAGATTTTCCTCATTTTTCCTCCTCATGACCAAATTATTGGGCAAAATTGACAATCAAAAAAACCAGTCCTATAACGAACAAAACAAATGCAGTTATGCCGAACACAACATAGATGACGGTTTTCTCGATTTTGTTTATGATTTCATCTGCGTTACTCATATTATTTAAACACTTTCTTCATTGCCGTGCTTGAATAGAAATAGACAATTGATCCAGCTATATAGGCAATGCCATCTACAATATCCGGTACACTTTTTTTAATAAAAACAGGCGATAGCATTTCCCAAAATACAGCACAGATTATTCCTAAAATTAAATGATCTTTCAAACTCGTGAATGTAATGTCAGCTTTTGTAAGATTGATCAAAATAATAAAGTAGGAACAGAAAAGAAATGATCCACAGAAATCATTGAAATGGTTTTTCATAATTATCGCAAACAAATCGGTTGAATCTGTCAGCAACGGCTTCAACCAGAATCTGTTTGCTGTGTATGCTGCTAATGAAATCAGACCTAAACAGATGTGGACCTTAATCTTTTTCATCCTTCAAGCGCAAATAAACATAAGCCTAGAAATACACCAATTATTGTTGTAAGCATCGCTGTTCCTTTCTAGCCGATAACGGCGAATAAGCATAAACCTAAAAAAACACCGATAATAATAGTTCCAATCCCTGTTCCGTTATTGTTCTTCATGGCTCCTCCTGATTAAACCAATACAGAATCGCAAAAGGCTAGAATGACTCCGCCGGAATTCGATCTTTTGAACCGTTTATTGCCCATAATTGATCTGTACTTTTCTAAATTTTAGCGGATTATCCGCTAAAACACAATAGTACTTTATCAGCTAATATATTCTTTCTTCAGGAGTAGATATGCTTTACAGAAGAATACGTGATTTAAGAGAAGACCATGATCTTACTCAAGCGCAAATGGGCGCTATTCTATCATGCAGCCAACGCGTATACAGCAACTACGAAAGAGGAGAATTGGATATTCCTACTGAAATACTGATTGAACTTTCTCTATATTACAATGTTTCTACTGACTATATTCTAGGCTTGACTTCTAATCCGAAACGCCGAAAATAAAATGATTCTGTGATGTTTCAAATACTGCCGGCTTTATGCGATACCTCCTAATCCACATAAGAAAATAGGGGGTTTTTTTGATATGGAGTTACCGATTCCGTTTCAATGCCTGTATAATGACAACGTTATGGAACTCCCGCTGAAATATCAGAAAGAAATCAGAGAACTGCTGAAGAATGAATATCCGGAGTATCTTTCAGCCATGCAGGAAGAACCGGTGCATTCTTTACGGGTCAATACATCCAGGACCGCACCGGAACAGTTTGAAAATCTGCATCTTTTTGATCTGCGCAGAGTTCCTTGGTGCAGCAGCGGTTTCTATTATCCTGCGGATATAAGACCGGGCACGGACCCGTATTACTATGCCGGTCTGTATTATATGCAGGAAGCCAGTGCCATGGTCCCGGCGGAGATCCTGCCGGTGGAAGAAGGGAATATCATACTGGATGCCTGTGCGGCACCGGGCGGGAAAAGCACGCGTCTGGCAGAAAAACTGCATGGCACGGGTGTGCTGGTTTCCAATGATATCAGCGCTTCCAGACAGAATGCGACACTGCACAATCTGGAACGCTTCGGGATGGAGAATACCTATGTGATCAGCGAAGACCTGACCAGAATGCAGGACAGATTTCCGGAGACCTTTGACCGGATCCTGGTCGATGCGCCGTGTTCCGGCGAAGGCATGTTCCGCAAGGAGCCGTCCCTGATCGCATCCTGGCAGGAACGGGACAGCAGTTACTATGCACCGCTGCAGAAAGAAATTCTGTGCAGTGCCTGGAAGATGCTGAAGAAAGGCGGAAAACTGGTATATTCGACCTGTACATTCGATCCGGAAGAAAACGAAAAAGTACTGGCATATCTGAAGGAACAGGATCCTTCGATGGCTATTCTGCCGGTCGCAGACAGAAATCCGGGATGGATGCCGGGCATCCTTCCGGGCTATGAAAACTGCGTACGTCTGTATCCGCATCATATTGCCGGTGAAGGCCATTTCTGCGCATTGCTGCAGAAAGGCGGAACGGCGGAAGAAACAGAATCGTATCATCGCAGAAAAGAAGCCCTGCCGGCATGTGTCCGGGAATTTCTGGAGATGTTCCGGATCCGTCCGGATGAGAAAAGAATCATGATCCAGAAGGACAGGGTCTATGTCCTTCCGCCGGTACAGCTGGATATGCAGGGAATCCGGGTGTTGCGCTCGGGACTTCTGCTCGGGACAGTGAAAAAAGACCGTTTTGAGCCTGCCCAGGCACTGGCTTATACACTGAAGCCGCCGCAGTGCGCTGCCCCTGTGATCCTGGCTCATGATGATATCAGAGCGGAAAAGTTTCTGCGCGGCGAAACGATTGCGGCGGATTTTTCATACAATGGCTGGACGGCAGTGTTCATTGATGAATATCCGCTCGGGTTTGCCAAAATGCAGGGCACCAGCGTGAAAAACAAGATTGAAAAAGGCTATCGAATGCTTTGAATGATATAGTAGTGACAGGAGAAGATCATGGCAAAGGGATTTTTACCGGTATGCAGAAAAGACATGGAAAAGATGGGGCTGGAACAGCTCGATTTTGTCTATGTCTCCGGCGATGCATATGTCGATCATTCCAGTTTCGGAACTGCAATCATTTCCCGTGTCCTGGAGGCCAATGGCTTTACGGTCGGCATCATTCCCCAGCCGGACTGGCGGGATCCTGCAAGTATTATGGAATTCGGCGAGCCGAAACTCGGTTTTCTTGTTTCCGCCGGGAATATGGATTCCATGGTCAACCATTATACAGTCGCAAAAAAACGCAGACAGAGCGATGCATATTCCCCCGGGGGAAGGGCCGATATGCGTCCGGATTACGCGGCTACGGTCTACTGCAATCTGATCCGCAGAGTATACAAGCATACACCGCTGATCGTCGGCGGCATCGAGGCTTCGCTGCGGCGCCTTGCCCATTACGATTACTGGTCGAACAAGGTCAGACGCTCACTGCTGCTGGATGCCGGCGCAGATCTGATTTCCTACGGCATGGGAGAACTGTCCATTGTCGAAATCGCCGAAGCGCTGAAGGCGGGTATCCCGGTCAGGGATATTACCTATATCAACGGAACGGTTTATAAAACAAGAGATGAAGCATCGATCCATGATGCGGTGCGTCTGCCGGATTATGAAGATATCCGCGATCATAAAGAAGCCTATGCGAAAAGCTTCCAGATCCAGTACCGCAATACTGATCCGTTTACCGCTAAGCGGCTGTATGAATGCTACGACGGAAAGATGTTTGTCGTACAGAACCCTCCTGCCAGACCTTTGAGCATGGAAGAAATGGATGCGGTATATGCGCTGCCGTATATGCGGGCATGGCATCCGATGTACGATAAACAGGGCGGCATTCCGGCATTCGGGGAAATCAAGTACTCCCTGACAAGCAACCGCGGCTGCTTCGGGGAATGCAATTTCTGTGCGCTGACATTTCATCAGGGCAGGATCGTGCAGGTGCGTAGCCATGAATCGATCATTGCGGAAGCGAAGCAGTTTACAAAAGAAAAAGATTTCAAGGGATATATCCATGATGTCGGCGGTCCGACCGCCCAGTTCAGGAAACCGGCCTGTTCCAAGCAGATGAAATACGGAGCCTGTACGAATAAGAACTGTCTGTTCCCAAGGCCGTGTCAGAATCTGGAAGTCGATCACAGCGATTATGCGTCATTGCTCAGAAAACTGCGGGAGCTCAAAGGCGTGAAGAAAGTCTTTGTCCGCTCCGGCATCCGCTTTGACTATCTGCTGGCAGATCCCGATCAGACATTCCTGAAAGAACTGTGCATGCATCATATCAGCGGACAGCTGCGGGTGGCACCGGAGCATATTACCGATCATGTGCTGAAACTGATGGGCAAGCCGCCGGTCAGTGTCTACAACCGCTTTGTATCGGAGTTTGACCGGATGAATGCGCAGCTGCATATGAATCAGTATGCGGTCCCGTATCTGATTTCTTCCCATCCCGGCAGTACGCTGAAGGATGCGATCGCATTGGCGGAGTATCTGAATGATCATCATCTCAACCCCCAGCAGGTACAGGATTTTTATCCGACACCGGGTACGGTTTCCACCTGTATGTACTATACGGGAATCGATCCGCTGACGATGAAGCCGGTGTATGTTGCGGACAATCCGCATGAAAAGGCAATGCAGAGAGCATTGATCCAGTACCGGAATCCGGCCAACTATAAGCTGGTGAAAGAAGCACTGGAAAAAGCAGGCAGAACAGATCTGATCGGCAATGGACCGAAATGTCTGATCCGGCCGCAGAGAAACAGTTCTTATTCCGGCAGAAACCAGAACCGCACAGGGAATCATAAAAAACGAAAGTGAGGGGCTGTATGAAACTGATTCTGCTCAGTGATACACATGTCAATTATGATGCGCTCTATGCTGTGATCAGTAAATACAGCGATGCGGATATGATCGTGCATTGCGGCGATATTCTCGTGCCGCATGCGCATGTCAAAGACAAAGTCCTTGCGGTAGCCGGCAATATGGATTCCTGGCAGGAGTATCCGTTTGAACAGACGATCGAAGCGGAAGGTCTGCGGATCCTCGTCAAGCACGGACATGATCTGTTCAACGGCTATGCACCGGATTACAGAGCGGTTGCCCGCTATGCGAAAAAGAGAAAATATGATGCTGTGTTCTTCGGCCATTCGCATATCTATTACGATGGAACCGTGGACGGTATCCGTCTGCTGAATCCCGGATCTTTATGGAAAAGCAGAGACGGTTCCGTCCGGACGTTCATGGAAGTGACAATTGAAAACGGAACCATCACCGCAGTGAAGAAAACAGCCCTTGATCTGATGTGAAAAGAGAACCGGAATCCGGTGGATCTCCAAACTTTATGGGGGAGTAGTCAAACTTTCTGGGGGAGTACCATGGGGGAGCGACGAAAAAAGCCATAAAGAATGAGCACAAAATGAAAGCT
>CADABS010000038.1 GCA_902786245.1 uncultured Erysipelotrichaceae bacterium | reverse complement strand
CATAAGTAAAACTGACGAACAGCGCTATATGCACTTTTCGTCAGTTCCGTAATGGTCATATTTATTGTTGTCAAATCCTTAACTTACCAGCATTGGGATATATCCCACTGTCTGAAGGAATATATCCCTGCATACTGCAATACCAATATCTCTGCAGTTCCGCCGTCTAGATTATTTATTGACAAACACCGAGAAATAATCGTTTTCAAACAGCAGACGGTAATTCCTCTCAGCCATAAAGTCTCTTATGTACTTTACCCTCGGGGAATTGTCAAATGTCTGCTTTATCTTTTCCAGTTGCTCATAATAATCCGCTTCCGAAAAACCCAGATACGGATTGGTTTTTGCTTCGATAATTACAGGATTGCTTCTTCCCTCGGTAATTGCCTGCTTCATGTCAACAGTTATATCCGGCAGCATATATGAACTGCCTAATACCCAGGGCCGTATATATGCTTTCATATCAGCCATTGCGTATAAAAACACAGGATTGCCGAGAACCATTAAATAATCCTCTTCTTCCGCGTAAGGTTTCAGTACATCCAGAACTTCATTCACTGCGTCTGCTTCCCTCTGCGTAGTCTTCAGTCCTCTGACTTTATCATTATCAATTTCCGCCGTTAACTTGCTGAAGTCAGGATCATCAAAATTATTTGTGTTGATTGTAAATCTCACAAATGCCATAAGAAAAATTACAAGCATGATTGCCATGCTCAGTTTGACCTGATCGCCTCTGAATAAAGACTTCGCAGCACCTCTGTATTTGCGGTTTTCAAAAATATCCCATAATCTGTCAGCTGCCAAAGGAGCCAGCAGCCACATGCCTAATACTGCATGTTTGGAACGGGCAGCAGAACCGACAAAGCAAAGCAGCACAAGAGCAATTCCCATAAAAGCAATCGCTGCGTGCTGACGCAGATGCGAATTGTCTGCGCCGCCCGTCCTAATTTCTTTCCTGTGTGAAAGCGAGGCAATGATACCCGCCAGAGAAAGACATGTACCCTCAAGAAAGAGCATGCCGTAAAGGAACCAGGAAAAAGATGAAAGCTGAATAAAATCCGGAGCCTGTCCGACCCTGTACATCGCCAGGAAACATCCGCCAAGACTCAGCGCAACAAGAACACCCGCCACAATAAAAGCCAGTCCGAACACAAATACGGAAACTTTCCTGTCCATCGTTTTATTGATCAGATACATGGCAGTGTTCATGACAAAACCGCATGCCACAAAAAGAAGTGCAGCCTCTGAGCCATGCAGGGTATCCATAATCAGATTCTCCATCTTGCCGTTAACGCCATAGGAAGCACTGCTGGAACCGCCCAGAGACGAAATCCGGAATACATCATTCAGTATTTTCTGCGTAACCTCAATAGCTGTAAAACCGATACCCATTACAATCGCAGCCAGAATAAAGCCGCCGAAGAAGAATGCAATTTCCCTGAACATCAGAGCGGTATTGTTCTTATAAAACAGCCGCCAGTATACAATGCATAGAACGCAGACCAATGTCAGAATACTGGGAAAACGGCTCAGCACAGCCATAAATCCGCATGCCCCGGCAAGTAGCTGCCACTTTGGATTTTCTTTGCGAAGTCCTGTGTACATCGCGCACATCATGGATGTACAGAGAAACATATTCAGCTGATGATAGTTAAATATATTTACATAGGTACTGATTGCCATCATGCAGAAAACAATGCCAAGAATGACACTCTGTTTTCTGAATGTATTTCTGAACGTAATATATACGATGACACAGACAGCATATTCCTGCAAAAGTTCAAGCAGGTTCAGTCCCCACAATCCCAATCCCGGGAAAATACGGACCCATATTCCTCCGATCAGTGTTCCCAGATACGTGGAATAGGAAACATTGGCAGAACGCGGATGCAGATACTGGTAATAGTAATAGCCGGTATCGACAAGGTCAACACCGTAAAAGGAATGGCAGATCGTCCAGGCCAAAACGAAAATGACCGCTGCTGCCATCAGAATTACTCCCTTTTTTAATCTGCGTCCGCCAGTCTTACGCACACCGATTCTCCTCAATGATTTTCTTCATATCAGCGATTGAAGCATACAGATCATACTTGCAGCTGAAACCCAATTCCTGTTCTGCAAGAGATACATCCATGTAATAATCGTATACATCTTCCGGCTTATCCGTTAACAGCTGGTATCCTGCTTTGTTTTCAAATACATTGCAATATGCTTCTGCAAGCTCTCTGTTTGATGTAAACACACCGGAGCCGATGTTATAGATTCCTTTTTTCTCTTCGTTCTGCAGAGCAGCGTCAATTCCTCTTACAGCATCCTTGACATAAATGTATTCTTTTCCTGCACGTCCATGCCCGTATACCGATAAAGCCAGTCCGTCAATACATCTGTTTTTAAATACGCTGAGAATATATCCTTCACGTTCTCCTTCACCGATCACCTGTGCAAATCTTAATGACTTGATGCACATGCCGTATTTTTTGTTGTACTGATCTGCAATCAGTTCGATTGTTCTCTTCGAAACACCGTAAAAACTCAGCGGATCTGCCGCATAGCTTTCTTTAAACGGCGCCTTCAGATTCCTGCTGTAAACAGCAGTTGAAGAAATGTTAACCACATTGGAAATTCCCAGTTTCTTTGCCACTGAGAAAATCATTTCAGAAAAAACAATATTCTCCTGGTAATTCCAGAATGCTTTTTCATTATCTTTATCCGACCGCTTTGCGCCAAGGTGAACAATCGCATCGCATCCTTCAAAAGCCTTGAGCAGCATTTCCTCAGAATAATCTCCCATGATATATTCTATGGAATCCGCCTGTACAAGTTCTTTTGAAGACGTATGTCTGCAGACAACAGCAAACTCGTATTGATCTTTGTATTCTTTAAGAAGATACTGTCCGATGAAACCTGTGCCGCCTGTTACTCCGATCCGCTTCATTGTTCTTTTCCTTTCCCCTGTATATTCCGTGTTTCGCGTATGACAAACTGAGGATCATTTGTCTGGCCTCTGTACATACGGCCGAGATAATTGCCCAGAACGCCGATTGCAGTAAGAATCAGACCGGAGAAGAACACAATGATCCATCCGATTACAGGAAGACCGATGGCAGCTCCCGGAACGATCAGTTTATAGATCAGATTCCATAAAATACCTATTACGCCTAAAAGAGCAAAGAACAGACCAATCAGCAATGAATTGTCCAGCAGTTTCACAGACAGAGCCAGGTCATTGTTATACTGCCGCAGCAGTTTCTTCAATGTATATCCCGAAGTGCCGATTTCCCTTTCAAAATGCTGCAGCGGAGTACATGTAATATTATTGGTGATTCTCAGGAACAGACCCTGCATCGAAACCTGCGGATATGTATACCGGACAATATAATCGCGGACATATTTCCGGATGATCCAGAAACTTGAAGTTTTCAGATCTTTCGGTTTTCCCATCAGATACCGCACTGTCCAATAATGGACCAGGCTTCCGAATCTTCTGAAAAGCGATTCTTCGATTTTCTCATAATAGCCGTATACTACGTCATAGCCCTCATTGATTTTATTAATGAGTTTAATAATTTCAGACGGCCTGCACTGCATATCATCATCCATCGAAATGATGAAATCCCCAGACGCAAAATTCAATGCGGCAATCAGTGCATTGTGCTGGCCTGTATTCTTTCCCAGATCTACCGCCTTAACAAAAGAATACTGCTGTGCCAGTTCAAAGATTGCTTCTCTTGTTGCACCGTCATCCGGTGAACAGTCATTTACCAGCACAAACTCATAATCGCGGATACCCAGATTCGCGAACTCATCAACCGTTGAAGTAACGACTGTTTTAATAGTCTTTGACGATTTATAGCATGGAATAATCACGGAATAACTTTTCATATAATTTCCCTTTTTAACTGAAAAAGCATTAGTATTTTAGCATATATGATTTTGGCAGACCACTTTCAGACAACAGAAGCACCATCTCAGCACATTGAATGACTATGACTGCCTGACCTTGTAAACAAAGCATCCCATCAGATACAGAGCCAGGATGATATTCTGAATCAAGAAAATCAGCGCTGCACCTAGCATTCCGAACTGATTGAGCAGTGATTTTCCCAACAGCAGAACGATTGCTGTTGCGATGATAAATCCATAGGCAATGCAATTCTGAAACCGGATGACTGTCAGCGGAACCATCATGAAGCTGACAAACGCATAGATGCCTCCTGCCGCAAGAATAATGGCAAACGCAGCCCTGTATACAGACAGATCAAAGTTATACAGAATCGTCAGGACAGGGATGCCTACAACGACACCGCCGATGACGATTGCAACAGTGAGAGCACCGATGACGAGACCCTGTCTGCTGACAATGCCGATAAACTGAGATTTATCGCCATCCTGCCATATATCCGCAAGCTTCCGGATAATCGGCTGATAGATGAACTGGCTCAGAATCAGAATGACAAAGGAAGGCATCATCAGATAGCCGCAGATTGCCTGTATATTCTCATCCAGATACCAGTCAACCAGATACTTCGGAGAATTTCCGAGAAACATCGAAAGAGAATTGCCAATAAACAGAGGAAAGCAGATTCTGGTGATTGCCAGTATACTTGTCATATACCTTTCATGGTTTACTTCAAACCGTCCGACCGATGCCTTGATCAGAACCAGTGCCAGTATGACAGACACAATGATCACAATGATCATTGTGATCAGAAAGTTCACTTTCAGCAGCAGCAATACACACATTACCAGCATTGAAGCCATCAGCCGCAGAGAATAGCATTTTGCGCCGATATCCAGTCTGCCCTGCTGCTGGTACATGCCGTAATAGACATCTTCGATTGCATCTACATATTTCCACAGACAGACAAGCAGAACGATCATTGTCTTATCAAGAGAATATCCTCCGCTGAAATACTGGAATGCAAGATAAGCCAGCAGGATCAGAAATGAACCGATCACTGTAAGGATCCGCTGATAGTGATATTCCTCAAACGAGAAATGATTCTTGATATCCGTAACCTGATAGTTTCTGACCCCGTATTTGCCCATGGTCATAAACAGATTTGCCATCGCATAGGCAATGGTAAAAGTGCCCGCTGTCCGGACATCATAAAAATGTGAAATAAATACAAGAATAACTGCAGACTGACCGGCATTGATCAGACCTGACAGAGTATTCCACTTAACTGCATTGCGATTGATATTTCTCTTGCTCATGTGGCTTCCTCTTTTTTTCGGTTCCGGCCGCAGACAGCTGAAGCAGTAAAAAACTTTAAGCCTGATATACAGACCTAAAGTTAATCATACTTATAATCATCTCAAAAACCGAAGTCATATATCCATCAGTGGAACCGAACGCACTGTTATTTATACAGCATGTACTCCAGCCATCATTCACTGAAACAGCGCAGTTTCCTTTTAAGGCTACAGCAAAAAAGTAAACAGTGCTTATGATCAAACAAAAGTATGCTACGTATTTCCGTGCGCCCGATTTCATCTCATAGTACCCCAGCCTGATTGGATAATCAGTTCATTGCATATAATTGCGGCAGATTATTTATGTTTCTCAATTCTGTATCCGCACTTCTCCATATAACCGTTCATTCTTCTGACTTTGTCGCCATCGTCATAATACCATCTGCAGAAATATGCATCATCATACGGTCTTGTGACAACCGGTGTTTCAGGAGCCTGGCACATGAAGACTGTCTGCAGTTCTTCCGACTGCTTCTTGATGACCAGATCATCTTCATTGATTTCGTTATGGAGCAGGTGTCTGAATGCAACATCCAGCAGATTGACACCGGTATAATAGTAGATCAGTCTCCACATATGGCAGCCGTCAAATCTCGGTGTTACTTCAAGCAGATAAGGAACATTGTTCACAACCTTCATCTGGAAATAACACGGGCCGTTCAGAATATCCAGCTTGATTGCAACACGGCGGGCAAGATCCAGTGCCTTGTCCTGAACTTCCTGCGGATAATGCGCAGGAACATAGTGTTCCTTGATAATGCCGCCCGGATATTCATCATAGGAAATTCTGTCTGAAACAAGACCGAACTTCATCGTTCCGTTGATGAAATATGCATTGACGGAAACTTCCGTACCGGTCAGATACTTTTCAAGAATAACCTTTTTGGATTTCGAATAGGAAATGGACTGATCAAAATAGTTCTGTGCTTCTTCCAGGGATTCAACTTTGTAGACGCCTCTCTGACCCTGGGAATCTACCGGCTTGATCACACCCGGGAAATCCGTAAATGCACTCAGTTCTTCTTTTGTGCCAGCAACGATGAAACTTGTGTTTCCTTCAAAATCAGCACCGAGCTCCTGTCTCATCAGATGCTTGTTGTTGCAGATATATGCTGTACGGTAGCTGACAAAATGAGGAAGATTCAGATCTTCACTGACTTTGCATGCCGTCGGCATGGCAATATCCGAACCGACAGAATAAACGATATCGATGTTCTCTCTGACCGCATAGTCTTTGATTGCGTCAATATCCACGATGTTCAGCTGTTCAAAATGATCCAGCAGTGAAATGCCCTTCTCTGTGTTGGTGTAGCTGCATCCGTACACCTCGTGTCCCTTGCTCTTGCAATACTCAATTGCGTCAACCTGTGCGCTTCCTACGCCAAGAATCAGTACTTTCATGTTTTTATTGTCCTTTCTGCTACGCGTGAATGTTCTCCGCTGACAGAATTCATTGTTTCCAGCCAGCGCAGCATACGTGCCGGAACGTACCAGCCGTACACAAAAAGAATGCGTTTGCATACTCACGTATTATATCCGATACAATCCGGTTTTTCAAAGCATTATCTGAATATCTTCGTGAATGAATGATACTTTCTGTACATGTAAACAAAAAAGCAGAGATCACTGCATGATTGCAGCGTTCTCCGCTCCATTGATTCAATAACTTTGCGGTACTTTCTCTGTTAAATATGCAGCAGCGAAAGCAGATTCCTGAGCTGGATATTCACGACATTGTTGAACCGCATCATCGTGTTCAGTGTATGGTAATCCACCCAGTAGTAATCCGGCAGGAGCTTTACCGCCGAAGGGTCGATTTCAATGATCACATTGCGGTTCTGCTCATGATAGAATCTTCCGCCTTCTTCCGAAAGCAGGACATCTGCCATCTTTCCTGTATCCTTTTCCGCAAGATCCAGGAACAGTTCTTCAATTGCATTCAGTTCATTTCTCGGATTGCTGGGTTCCAGCTGCACCGAAGGCGACAGCTCTGCCGTATCGAAGCAGCCCGGTTCATGACGGACCTTGACCAGGAACTGTCTCTTCCCGTCTTTGACCGCCGTAAACATGCCCAGCATCATGATGCCGTTAGCTTCCACCAGCGGCTGTTCCCAGAAACGCACTTCTCTGCCTTCGATCTCGATCTTGCAGTAGACAACCTTATAGTCATACGGTTCCTTGCAGACAATCTCGTATTCATTCATATCCCAGCTGCTCAGCTGATCCAGCGGCTTCAGTCTGCCTCTGCAGTCATCCAGCATCTTATGGTTATTGATGCAGTTGAACAGAATATGTTCCGTCTGTGTACTTTCCGATTCAAAGATCGATGCATAGAGCGCTTCATCATGGAACATCTCTTTGACTTCCTGCAGTTCTGCAGAACTCAATTCGCTCCTTAACAGAGGAATACAGGAAATTACCGTTCTTGAATCCATATTGACAAGATTGTCATACTTCATCAGTTCCTTGATCTGGCCGAGTGTCATCCATTTATGGCTCGGCAGCACCTCAATATCCTCATCCACATAGATCATGATATTGCGGTTGCGCTTCTTATAGAACCGCGACGACTGTTCCGACTGTACCTGATCCAGGATGATCGGATACGCTGCGGAATTTTTGAAATATTCAAGATATGCCGGTGCCTTGCCGCCATGGGCCTGCGTAAAATTGCTTTTGGTTGCCTGGATCGTCGGTGAAACCTGAATGACATTGACATTGCCAGGTTCAACCTTTGCCTGCATCAGAAAATTCCAGACACCGTTCATTTTCCGGCAGATAATGCCGAGATAGCCGATTTCATCCTGAATGATGACCGGCTGTTCTCTGACCACAGCCCCATGGACTGTCTCTTCGAAACCCGAGAGCTGGAAAAACGAATTGTTCTGATTCCGGATCATGCCGGATTCCCGGTCATAGTGCCAGAAACCATCATAGGACATCGGAATCTTCCTGATGTCCACAGTTAAAGTACGATTTCTGTAATCGATCCATTCCAGTATTTCTTCCATGGTGCTGACTGTACCTTCGGCAGCCGCCCATGACTTTATGATTTCGTATGTCGTACTCATTGTCAGCTGTTATTCTTCTGCCGGATCTGCTCAATCAGCGATGCCTGCAGTACCATTTCTCTGTAGTTTTCTTCTCTGACAGCCTGATCACTGACCGCAGAAACAAACCGTTCAATTGAATGCTCAAAATGCGAATCCGCAGACAGATGCACTTCATCTCTGCCGGACGCATCCTCAATGACGGCAACCGGTTCAAATCCCGGAGGCGCTGTAAAAATCCTGTTGGTGGAAAGCTTTGCCTTGCTGCCCCAGACCTCCAGCATGCACTGATAATGGCAGTCCATACCGAAACCGACCTGACATGTAAGGCCATTCTCATCCGACAGCGAAGCACTGCCCATCATATCCACTTCATATCCCGGCAGCGAATACAGTCTTGCCGCATCCACCTTCACAGTATCACCCAGAAGAACCGATGCCAGCTTTACCGTATATCCGCCCGCATCCAGCAGCGCCCCGCCGCCCAATGCTTTGTTATAGCGGAAATCATTCTGTGCCCGCAGCGGGAAACCGAACGAAGCACGGATCAGCCGTACTTCCCCGAGCCTGCCCGAGGCAATGATCGACTGGATCTCTCTGATCTGGGCATGATAGCGGAACATATAGTTCTCATGCAGCGCCAGATTCTTCTCTGCCGCTGTCTTCACCAGCGTTTCCGTATCTGCCAGCGACAGCGTCGAAGGCTTTTCCACCAGAACATGCTTGCCATGTTCAAGCGCATACTGCGCCCATTTGAAATGCAGTGCCGGCGGCTGGGGAATATACAGTGCATCGATATCTTCTCTTTCGATCAGATCCGAGAACTTTGTTTCCGTTTCCAGGCCATAGGTATCCTTAAACATCTGCAGTTTGGAAGGATCATATTCCTCCGCAACCGCAACTGCCCTGATACCATCGACATTCTGTACAGCAGGCATAAACCTGCGGAATGCGATTTCCGCGCATCCGACAATTCCAAGTCTGATCATACCGGTCTCCTAAATTCTGTGCAGAATTTCACTGACAGCCGCACTGACTTTCAGTGCATCTTCTTTTGTCATATCCGCATACAGAGGCAGACGCAGAACTCTTGCGCCATAGTCTTCTGTTACCGGGCATTCTTCCGGCTTATAGCCGAGCTTGATTCCCATCGGAGCGGAATGCAGCGGTACATAGCAGATATATGCATTGATTCCCTGCTTCTGCAGCTCCGCAACCAGCTTTGTACGGATCTCGTCTGTCGGAAGAATGATATTGAACATATGTCCGTTATGCGTCGCATACTCCGGAACTGTCGGCAGAACCAGCAGTCCTTCTTTTACCAGCGGCTGCAGTTCTTCCGCATAGGTATTCCAGACCGTCAGACGCTTCTGCAGAATTTCATCGAACCGTTCCATCTGCGCATACAGAATCGCTGCCAGCAGATCAGAAGGCAGGAACGATGAACCGATATCATGCCATGTATACTTGTCGACATTGCCCTTTAAAACCTGTCTGCGGTTTGTACCCTTTTCACGGATGATTTCCGCACGGTCCATATAACTCGGATCATTCAGAACGATACCGCCGCCTTCACCCATGACATAGTTCTTTGTCTCATGGAAGCTGTAGCATCCGAAAGGTGTCAGCGTTCCGCAGACCCTTCCCTTATAATAGGAACCTACCGCCTGGGCAGAATCCTCAATGACGATCAGATTATGACGCTTTGCGATGTCATTGATCACATCATAATCACAGGGAATACCGGCATAGTCTACGGTATAGATCGCCTTTGTCTTATCTGTGATCAGACCTTCAATCTTTGTCTCATCGATATTCATATTGTCTCTGCGGATATCGCAGAAAATAGGCTTTGCCCTTCTCAGCATGAAGGCATTGACCGTCGATGAGAATGTAAAAGACGGAACGATGACTTCATCCCCCGGCTCCAGATCGATCAGCAGCGAAGCCATCTCCAGCGCTGTCGTTCCGGAAGTCGTCAGCAGCATATTCTCAATGCCAAACAGTTCTTTGAACTTCTCGTAAACCTTCGCGGTGTACTTGCCGTCACCGGAAAGCTTGCTGTTTTTCATCGCATCAACGACATACTCGATTTCTTTATCTGTAATTGATGCTTTGTTAAACGGTATCATTTAATATCCTCCTATAGCAGATTCAATGCGTTTTTAAACTATTATCGTAACCACGCAATTGTTACACATCAAATACTATATCACAAGCCCTTTGAATCATGTCTTATTAAAAACCCTAATGTTGCATCAACTCAACATGATTTCGATCATATTTTTAAACAGTATAAAACCCATATATTCTTCCATTCAAATCTGCTTATGCTTTCTTATAATACTATGAATAACTCCCGCAAAAGTATAAATAAGTATATTTGATTGATCATTCCAGTGAAAAGTATCGTCCGGATTCCCTGGTATACGCCCTAAGCTGTTTTGGGATACAATATGGATATGCAGAAGTGTTTCAGCAGTCTATCTAAAAACAGAGAATTACTGATATTGATTGTTTTTGAATTGCTTATATTTATCGGTTTTCTGTCTTTCGGAAATATCAAATATGAAGTCTCCGATGATTTCATCATGGAACTGATTTTCTCAAAAACATACACCGATGAACTCAGTTTCAGGCTTCTGTTCTCCAACAGCATCTACGGCATGTTCCTCGCCGGTTTATATTCCCTGATGCCCAAAATCAGCTGGTACCTGGTCATTCAGCTGCTGATCTGTCTGCTCAGCTATATCTGCATGGCAAAACTGTTGCTGAAGAAGCTTCCGCTGCTGCACGCATGTATGGTTCTTCTTCCAATAACCTTCCTGACTGCCTATGACCTGTATCTGCTGCCGCAGTTCACAAAAACCGCAAGCGTGGCCATCACTGCCGGAGGCCTGCTCTTCCTGCATGCAGCGTTTGAAGAAAAGAATCCGGGAGATCTGCTGCTCGGCGGATTTGTTTTCATTCTCGGCAGTATGATCCGGTTTATTGCCATTTATACCGCCCTTCCGTTCTTTCTTCTGTATTCTCTGTATCTGTTCTGCAGCGACAGAAAGCAGAAACTCGGGAAACCCGTTCTGCATGCTGCTGTTCTGGCAATTCTGACGCTGGCGCTCCGATATACCGGTCTTGCCATCACCAACAGTTCTGAACAATACAGATATTTCACCGAATGGTCCGCTGAACGGTCTCATTTTATTGATTATTCCATTCCTCCGGAAGAATATCTTTCAGACACACTGAAAGCCAATGACATGACTGAAAACGACTACAGAATGCTCGCCAGCTGGCAATATGCGGATGAAGAAACGCTTGGCATCAACCAGCTGAAAGCAATCCGTGAGGCAATCAATGTTTACAGAGAAACACTGCATACTGACACCGAGACAATATTCGATACGATCAGTCAGCGCGGCATCCTGCTTTATCCCGGTTGCATACTCTGTCTGATCCTGACGCTGTTTTGTCTCCTGACGAAGCCGAAAAGCACCGTCATACCCGCAATATGCATCGTTATTCTTCTGGCATACTTTGCATACTTTATTTCTGCAGACCGCTGCGTATACAGGGTCGAATGCTCATTTTTCATCAATGCCGCATTTACGATTGCGGCATCCCTCACACTCTCTGACAGAACCATCCGGAAAAACACATATATCATTTCTGCGGTTTCCCTGATTCTTTCGCTGCTTACAGCGTATGCATTCAGACCTGTATCCTTCAGCGGAAACGAATCCGAATACAGAGATTATATCCTCAGTACTTACTATCCTTCCTGGAATTATGACCGCCAGAAATACCGGAAAGAAATCATACCGGGAACTCTGTACAGTGATTTTGTTTCCTATGCCCAAGACAATCCGGAGAAACTGTTTATCATGGAATTCGATACCGTGATCCAGAAGCTCTATTATCATTTTGATCCGCTGCAGAGCGCTTCTTCACAGTTCCCGAAGAATCTGTTCTATATGGGCGGGGTTACAGCCTATCATCCGGTCATGAACGAGTATATAAAAAGCCTCGGATATGCCTCCATACCCGAAGCTCTGCTTCAGCCGAACGTATACTATGTATGCAATAACAATGCCGATCTGATGCTTACATATTTCCATGAACACGGCCATGAAAATGTACAGATGAACCTTGTCACATCCATTGACGGCCTGGATATCTGGTCCTTTACGGATTAGATATCTTTTTTATAAACCGATCGTCTTTTTCAATACCGGGATCCTGCCGATCACGGTACAGATGCCAAGACTCAGTACATACACAACTGCGGCCCCAAGTGTACGCCAGAGAATACTGTTTGTATCAATACCTGTATGCGGCGGTATGAACATGATCAGATACATATGGACCAGATAGATGCCGAAAGTATATTTCTGCATACTGACTGCCAGCTGATTCACCCGCTCAGGCAGCTGTTCCCAGGGTATATACCTGAACAGTACCATCACCCCTGCCGCATGCAGAAATGCCGGCAGGTTCATATATCCCTTGAATGTATCAATAACCGCTCCGGCATCCATGGAAAGAACATGGGTGCCATAGAAATGGAGAAACCATCCGAATACTGCAAGAACATAGATTACCATTCTGTGTCTTTTCGGTATCTCGCATCTGGAAATCAGATACCCGAGCAGCACATATACAAGATAGCCGCCAAGCACCGGCAAACCGAGTTCATAGTTATACTGCATGCCAAGCAGTTTGAACATAAGCGGAAGCACCGACGAAAGAATAAAATACACCGATATGCAATACGCATAAACTCTGATCCGGATCTTCTTGTCGACTGCTGAAAGCAGAGGTATGGACAGATATGCAGAAAACAGAGGCATAAAATACCAGTAGACGCTCATGAATCTGTTATTCAGTATTCCTTCCAGGACTTCTTTGACGGAATACTGTACACTCCAGTCGATATTTGCGCCATGGAACAGGAATCCGATGACGCTCCAGAACAGAAACGGCACCAGTGTACGCAGAAACCGTTTCCGGAAAAAAGTTCCTGTATCATATCTGTCTCTGTAATCGATCAGGGTTGCCCCGGTGATCATGAAAAATACCGGTACTGCCCAATAGAAGAATGTCTCGATAAAATTCGAAGACAGCCATAATCTTCCTTCCGGAAATGACCAGAATACCCCGTTGCAGTGCATGATCACCACCGCAGACGCCGCCGCAATATTCGCATATGAAATCCACAGATTCTTTTTCATAGAATATCTATGCCCTTATTGCTTTCCTTCTGCTGATTCGCAGAGATATTCTCCATATCAGATAAATGATAAATGAACTCATCACGAATTTCACAAAATCCGGATTGATGACGGTTTCATAGAATCGGGTTGAAAAAAACGACATGATCAGATCATTGAACAGATAGGAATATATATACAGACGCAGATCAAATGTAAGCAGCTTATTCTTTCCCATGCACAGGTCATACGCATGCGTATAATAGAGCGCCATCAGACCTGTCATCAGTACGGTTCCGATATAACTGAAATCATAGAGCAGGAAATAATAGCAGGTATAGACATTTCCGATTTCTTTCTTATTTGCGCTGAAGGCAAATGTATTGATGGAAGGATACGACTCCAGACGCAGATTTCCGCTCCATTTGCCGATATAGTTATAGAAATTGCGGAATGTCTGGCTGCCGAACAATGCCAGATCCGGTGTACCGCTGAATTTGACAAGCCAGTTATTCAGATTGACCAAAGGTGCCCCTGCATAAATGAACACATAATCCCCGAGGTTTGCAATCTTTACGCCGGGCCGCATAACCTTCATCATCAGAATCATGAGAATTGCGGCAGGGATTACAGCTGCCGCTGTTTTCAGGAATACATTCCTGTCCCCTGCCTTGATCCTGCCTTTTCTGCAGCTCAGTATATAGTACAGAATCAATACCATGGTCATGATCCGCAGCAGCGGGCTTCTGCTTCCGTTCAGCACGATCAGAACACAGAGAAGACCGGAGGATATCAGACAGCGCCAGTCGATTTTTCTTTCCGCTACCCAGTTATGCACTGCCGCATATGTACAGATATAGCCTCCGGCATGCACAAACGGATTCAATACTCTGTACGGCATCGGTATCGGTACATCGAGTTTCAGAAACTGATCCCGCCAGAATTTCGTCATCGTATCATACAGATTGATCATTTCCGAAAGGCTTCTTGCCTCTGCGTCATAGGCCGCAGACAGTCTGTGCAGATAGACAATAAACGCGATGATTGCCACTGCCTGCGCCGCAATCAGCGGCCAGATCAGCCAGTCTTTGATTTCTATTCTGTGCAGCTGCCGGGGCACCAGTTCCCCGTGCGGCTGCCGTTTTACATACAGCCAATGCACCAGGGTAAATACCGCAAACCCGGCTGTCAGAACAAATACGGTTCCCGCATAGATCGTAATTGCATATGCTTTCTGATAAAAAATGCAGAGAATTTCCGAGACAGCAAATACCGCACAGAAAAGAACTGACGGATGAAAATAGTCACCACGCGCCAGTTTCAGATTCAAAACAAGAAATAATACGGTGATAATAAACAGTAAATAGATCATCTGAGTCCTTCTTCTAAGATGGTTGCTGCTTTGGATATCGCGCTTTCCGCAAATCTGCCATTGCGCAGTTTTTCAGACAGTGCCGCTGTATTCTCAGCCAGATGAGTATATTCCGTTTCTGTCATATTGCCAAGAACCTGATCGAGCTCCGCAAGATCATCCACGGTGATACCGACACCGTTCTTCTCGACAAACTGCGCTTCCGCTGCCCCTTTCCAGATGACTGCAGGCAGCCCGGAAGACAGATACAGCGAAAGCTTATGCGGATTATTGTACCGCAGATACTGTCCTGATTCCCCTGTACAGCCATGGATGCCTGCACCGTCCCATACCAGACCGAATCCCTTTGTCAGATGATCCGGGATTTCGGAAGACGGGAAGGAACCATGATAATGAATATTCGGCTGATCTGCCATGCGTTCATCAAAATTCGGCCCGTAAAGATTGACTTCGATGTTCTTCAGTTCGGCCAGACCGCTGATATAGCCGCACTTCGATGTATCCAGGTTTCCGGCTACCGTAATGGATTTTTCAAATGCAGGAAGGCTGTGTTCTTTCGGTTCCTGCAGATAATCGAATATTTCCAGGGAAATGAGTCTGCTCTCGGGAATATCAAACTGCCGGAAATACTGTTTCATCACATCATTGTGCACAATGATGGCATCTGCGATCTCCATCATAAACGCAAATTCTTCTTCATAATACTTGTTATAACGGAATCCCCGCAGTTTCTCGACATCATGGATGACGCAGATATACCGGACATTCTTGTTTTTCTTCAGTTTCATCAATACCGATTTCCGGTTGATCTGCCGGTGATGGAACGGACACTGCAGAAGCACGATCGAGTTGTTTTCAACAGTGCTGTATACTTTCTGCCAGTCTCTGACCCAGCGGATCTGTCTTTTCAGCTTATGCGAAAGCGAATTGATATCCGACATCATTCTGACTTCGATCGTCTCATAGCCCATGGCTGAAGCTGTTTTTTCGATATCTGCAGTTGCCTTGCTGCCGGCATGATTGTAATTCATGCCGCATTCATATACCTGATATTTCTTCATTTCTGCCCTCCGGCGAACAGCCTCTCCAGCCTCGCTGCTTCGCTGCGGATATCATATCCCTGTTTCCGCATGGATTCCTCAATATGCGCGGCATCGATCCTTCCGGAATTCTTTTTCATTGCCAGCAGTTTCTCAGCCCACTCCTCTGCGGAATGCTCCAGAGAATAGAACTCCATGTTTTCATTGACTTTCAGTTCCTTCGGAATGACACCTTCCGAGGCAAGGACCGGCAGTCCATTTGCCTGTGCTTCCAGACCTGACAGACTGACACCCTCAAACAGCGAAGGAAACAGGAAACAGTCAAAGGCGCTCAGCCACTCCGGCACATTGCTCTGCACACCGGCAAAGAGAACACTGTCATCCAGCCCATAGGCATGGACCTTTTCCTGCAGTTTCTCCTGATCCGGACCCTGTCCGACCAGGATCAGATATGTATTCCGGTCTTTCTGATGCACCGCCTGGAAGACATCGATCAGAAAACTCTGGTTCTTCTGGAAATGAAGCCGGCCGACATTTCCGATGACATAGGCATCATGGACATTGATTGATGCCCGGATCCGCTCCCTTGCCTCTTCGGAAAATGCAAAGCGGGAAATATCAATTGCGTTATGAATGCTTACGACCTTCGGCATCAGTCTGCTGCTGTAGAACCATTGTGCAGATTCATCGCTGCAGGTCCAGAAATCCGTCGCAAACTTCGCAATGCGCAGCTTATTGAACTTATGCAGCAGACCGCGCAGCCTGCTGTCCATATTCTGGGAGTTATGCGAATGGATGATTCTTTTTGGAATACCGTATTTTTTTGCATAGATGAGATAATCGATATTCGCCAGACTGCATATATTCACCCAGATCGCATCATACTCCGAAGCATGCGCAGAAAAGAAACTGTCCATTGCTTTTCTGTATGCCCGGAAATCCCTGCTTCTGGCCGGGATCCTGTATATGGTACCGCCCAGTTTCCTGATTTCTTCTTCATATGCAACAATTTCCGTATTGCAGAGAAAGTCAAAATGATACCGGTCTCTGTCAATTCCCCGGTAATAATTCATGATGACGCTTTCGATACCGCCCGGGTTTTCCGTGATCCCGAATACAAGTATTTTCATGAACGACTCCTTTTAAACTGCGTCTGCCGGATTACGCCGATCAGATTGGCAATACCGTATGCTCTGCATTTCAGCATTGCCAGCGTTATTTTCCTGGTCATTGAAAGATTCTCAAAACTGCTGTTTCTGACCGCTTCGGCAAAAACCGGTACCGCAAGAACTTCTTTGATGCTGCGGATGCCTTTTTTCTCATTCTCCGGATGGCAGCAGTAATTCACCAATATCAGCAGCACATGATAGGCCGCATAGTTTTCAAAATCCGTTCTCTGATAAGGAACCGCAGACTTCTGCAGGACAGCATCCGTCAGTTCCATGGACTTCTGAAAATTGCGGGCATAATCCGGCCTGAATCTGCGCACCGCCGAATTGCTGTTGAAGCGATAGCAGTACAGCGGCTCGGCAATATAGTAAATCTTCTGCGCACTGCCGCATATTTCAATATTGAACAGCGCATCCTCCGCCAGTGACAGTTCCGTATGGAAACGGACACCGCCCGCCAGCAGACTCTTCCTGTACAGTTTCATATGAACAAATCCGAATCCGTTCTGCACATTCAGTACATGATGCAGGTATTCTTCGCTGTTCATCGGAAAACTGCTGTCTTTGACAATGACTTCCTCATTGGTCTCATATACCCGCTTATAGCCGCATAAAACGATATCCGCAGATTCCCTGACTGCCGCAGCGTACAGCTTTTCCAGATACTGCGGATCGATCCAGTCATCCGAGTCGACAAATGCCAGCCATTCTCCCTGTGCCTTTTCAATGCCTCTGTTTCTTGCGGCACTGACACCTTCATTGGTTCCGCCGATCCGTGAAATCATCGGATACTGATGCATATATGTTTCTGCCAGTTCACGATTCTCCTCTGTCATCCCGTCATCGGAAAGAATGATTTCCATATTCTGAAATGACTGACTGCACAGAGAATCCAGGCATTTTTTCAGATACAGATTGTTTTCTCTGTATACCGGCACAATAACTGAAATCAGAACATCATTCATATTGTTCCTTCTTTCTGTTCAGCTTTCCGAGCACTGTCCGCAGCAGGTATACTGCCATTTCATCACGTCTTGCAAGCATGACCGCATAATATGCCGCAAAGAACAGCACACCCGAAACAAGCAGACTGAGCACATTGCCCCATGTTCTGGACAGCACCCATACGGAACAGAGCAGCGCACCTGCGATACTGATCAGAATATTCAGCACCGGCAGACCGGAAACCAGTTCTTTGATTTCCCTGCGCATGGCAATAAACTGCACGATCAGCACTGCAATCTCGGCAACCAGTGTTCCCAGGGCAGCACCTGCTGCCTGCATTTTCGGTATGAAGATCCAGTTCAGGATCAGATCGGTCACCGCCCCGGCAATTTCCGAATACAGTACATAGTTTTCTTTTCCCAGCGGCACCAGGATCTGAATGCCTGTCACATTCGTAATACCGATGAGCAGCACCGTAGGCATGATGATCTGCATCGCCCGGATAGATCCGGTAAACTCTGTTCCGGACAGCGTATAGATACTGTATGAAGCGAAGCAGATAAAATACACGGTTACCGGCACCGCCACAAAGAAAACAAAATGCAGCGCTCTCTTCGCAATCCGGTAGAATTCTTCATGTTCGCCATGTTCAATGTAATAGGAAGCTCTGGGCAGAAGAACTGCACCGAGCGATGTCACCAGACTGACCATGACACCCTTGATCTTTACCGCTGCCTGATAATATCCGACATCGATATCCGAAGTCATGAATCCCAGCATGACCGTATCCAGATTTGTATAGATGGTCGTCGCACAGGACATCGCAAAGAAAACAAGCACCGGATGGATATGACGGCTGAAATCATAGTTCTTCAGCGGTCGGAAATGGATATACTTCCGGGCATAGAAGAAATTCAGAATATTCGAGGCAGATGCCGCAAAAATGGAAATGCCGCCATAGATCAGGCAGTCGCCTTCTTCATGCACGAGCACAAACATTGCCGCAAGTGCAATCAGCTTGAAGAAAACAGACCGGACTGTAATATACGTATACTGTTCCAGTCCTCTGAACAGCCATTCCATACCGATGGAATTCAGTACGATCGACAGACTGATAATGATATACAGCGTTCTGTCCGATGCAAGTCTCGGCACAAAGGCCAGAGCCAGTCCCAACGCAAGATATGCCAGCACCGTCATGGCAAGATTGATGATCAGCAGTTCCTGACACACCTGGGTCAGCTGTTCCCGATCATCGCGGACCCTTGCGACCGCCCGGATGCCGTATGTCGGAATGCCCAATTGGGCAAATATATTGAAATAAGAAATCAGCGATGTCGCAAATCCGATCCTGCCGGTACCTGCCGGCAGAAGAATACGGGTAATATAAGGAAACGTAATCAGCGGAAAAAGGATGGAAGACATCGTTAAAAGAACATTCATAATGAAGTTCTTTTTAATCGATGGCTGCTGAATCTGTGTCATAAACACCTTTCCAATCTATACGTTCCCTACTTCAGCTGTGCTGCTTTCTGCAGCGCTGACGCAATGACCTGGTCCATATCATAATACCTGTATTCCCCGAGTCTGCCCCCGAAGATGACATTCTGTTCCAGATCTGCCAGTTTCCTGTATTCCTGATACAGGCTGCTGTTCTTTTCATCATTGACCGGATAATACGGCTCATCGCCCGGCTTCCATTCTGATGAATATTCTTTGGATATAACCGTTTTCGGCAGATCATTTCCCTGATCGTCCTTACCGAATTCAAACCACTTATGTTCAATGATCCGCGTATACGGTGTCTCTGCATCCGTGTAATTGACTGCCGCATTTCCCTGGAAATTGTCCGTATCCAGCAGTTCTGTTTCAAACCGTACAGACCGGTACTCCAGCGCACCCAGCGCAAAATGGAAATATGCGTCGATCGGACCTGTATAGATCACTCGGTCTGCCAGTGCATCCAGTTCTTCTTTCTGTGCGAGATAATCCGTATTCAGGCGCACTTCGATTCCCCTGAGCATATTGGCAACCATCTTCGTATATCCGCCGACCGGAATTCCCTGGTACTTCGCATTGAAATAGTTATTGTCAAAGGTATATCTCACCGGCAGCCGTTTGATGATAAACGCAGGCAGCTCCGAACACTTTCTGCCCCACTGCTTTTCGGTATATCCCTTGACCAGTTTTTCATAAATATCCGTTCCGACAAGAGAAATCGCCTGTTCCTCGAGATTCCTCGGTTCAGTGATTCCCGCTTCTCTCTTCTGCTCTTCAATGATCCTGCGGGCATCCCTGGGATCCGTAACACCCCACATTTTATTGAAGGTATACATGTTGAAGGGAAGACTGTACAGTTCTCCCTTATAGTTCGCAACCGGACTGTTCGTAAACCGGTTGAACTCCGCAAATCTGTTTACATATTCCCATACCGCTTTATCGTTCGTATGGAAAATATGCGCTCCGTACTGATGCACATGGATGCCTTCAATATTTGCTGTATATACATTTCCGCCGATCGTATTCCGCTTATCGATCACGAGAACTTTTTTCCCGCCATCGGTCAGTTCTCTTGCCGCCACAGAACCGTACAGACCGGCACCGACAATCAGATAGTCATACATCATCAGAAGCTCCTTTCATATTTCTTATGGAAAAACTTCGCCATAATGAAGCTGTATATCTTTCTCGGCCAGTCTACTTTTCCGAAATAGACATACGGAATCTCATGCATATCTTCCCGGCGGATCTTCCCTGTTTCCGTCTGACGGATCAGCCATGCATTGAACAGACGTTCCGAAACCCGGCCGATATACCGCATTTCAAACGGCGTCATTCCTTCTGTACGGATTCTGCCTTCCAGTTCTTCCAAAACATCAAACAGCCAGGCACAGTACTGATCAGCCAGTTCTTTTTCCATAATGAACATATTGAAAACATAGGCCGATGTTGCATTCATCACGGTATCCCAGGCATGGACATATTCCGGATATTTTTCAGAAAGAATTGCCCGGGTCTGATCCAGCTGTTCACCGGAAAACGTATGACTGTAATGTTTATAGATCGTTTCAATATAATAATGCCGTTTCTTCGGCAGTATGACTCTGTATTTCTGCAGAAGTTTCTCCGCTTCCTGCAGGGTCAGCACATCTGCCAGCGAAGCATTCTTCTTCCTGCCCTTTTCTGCCGCAAAGTATCTTCTGTAATGGCACAGACCGAGATGCGAATAGGTCAGGTTTTTCCAGCACCAGTACAGACCGGTCAGTTCGCAGTACAGCGGATTCTTTTCACTGATATTGAGACCGGTATCGTCCCTCTGAAAGCCGATGCTTTCTTTTCCGGCAGCCCCTACCTGCATCGGCAGATAGAGCGGATCGCTGCTCACTTCACATGCTTTATGACATGCGATAAATATCTTTATATCACTCATATCACTGCGCTCCGTCACCGCTGAGCACTCTGGCAAATGTATGGAAGAAAATCTTTATATCCAGAAGCAGCCCCGCATGATCTACATAATACATTTCCATTGCCTGCCGTTCGCCGGATTCATAGGTCGCATTATTCCGGGCGTATGCCTGCCAGTATCCGGTAAGACCCGGCTTTACACTCAGCAGTTTGGCAACATCTCTGCCGTATATTTTCGTTTCTTCTTCAACGATCGGACGCGGTCCGACAATGGATATATCCCCGGTCAGGATATTGAAAAGCTGCGGCAGCTCATCCAGGCTGAAACGCCGGATAAAGGCACCGACCTTGGTAATGCGCGGATCTTCATCCACCTTGAATTCCTTACGGTACTGTTCCAGCTGCTCAGCAGTGAGAACATCTTCCAGGCTTCCCGCATTCTGACGCATCGAACGGAATTTCAGAATCTGGATCCGCTTTCCTCTGTATCCGATTCTCTCATGGCGGTAGAACGGTGAACCGCCGTCATCTGCCATGACCGCAATGCTCAGAATCAGCAGAACCGGGAAAAGCACAACAATACCCGCCAGAGAAAGGACGATATCGATCAGCCTCTTGACCAGCAGATAGACTCTGACCCCGGCAGTATCTTTTTTCGTATAGGCCGAGTAATCATATTCCATCGGCTGCTTCGCTGCCCGGTATCTCTGGATCAGCTGGATTTCTTCTTCTGCCAGCCATGCGTCGTCTTTGCGCAGCGACCGGTGCAGCAGATATCTGAATACCGTTTCCAGAACAGTCATACAGTCGCCGGTCAGCGACATATTCTCATACCGGTTGATTTCTTTCTGCAGTGCATCTTTTTCATCTTCGATACAGCACCATTTGCCGACAATGCCCGGCAGACTGCCGAGATTTCTGCGCATCTCCCCGGAGTACTGCAGATATTCCGTTACAGAAGGTGCATACGGACCGCAGATGGACATATCGCCGGTCAGTACATCCAGTATTTCAGCCATGCCGTCAATATGCAGCAGGCGCAGGAATCTGCCCCAGAACATATACGGAGACCTGCCGTTTCTGATCCGCTCCTGCGCATCCATCCGCATGATGCGGAATCTGTGCTGGTAAAAACGGCGTCCGTTCTTGCCGATCCGGATCCTGCGGATAAATACAGGTCCCGGCGATTCAATGTTCATAAAGACCAGAGACAGCAGATAAAACACCAGCAGCAGCGGAAGCAGAACGATCGCCGCCATTGTTTCAATTACTCTCTTGATGAATATGGTTCTTCTGGCGGGAGTCTTTGAAGGGAAATATGTAATGACCGTAGAACTGCCGAGAACATCGACCATCCGGTTCCTGTCCTGCAGCAGCTCGAATTCATCCAGATTCAGATGAACTCTCTTTCCTTCATCAATCAGTTTCTCAATCAGCGCAGCTGTCTGCGCATCCATCTGATCCATTGCAAAAAAGCAGGAATCCGCCTCCAGTTCAGGCACTTTTTCCAGGAATTCTCCGTAATGGCAGAGAACCTTGATTCCTTCTACCGACCGGATTTCCGTTTCTTCATCTGTGAGCACAGCCCCGCTGATCCAGATTCTCCAGTCATTGGATTTCTTGAATCTCTGTATCAGTTTTTCCAGCTTTTCACGTCTGCCGATGAATATGATCTTTTCCGCGTTTTTGCTTTTCCGGTACAGCGGCAGCATCCAGTTTTTGACCAGTGTCCGCATCAGGATCATCAGGATCTGGCTGCTGACCATAAACAGAACAACAAATACCCGGGAATACGTCGGATTCGCATTGATTACAAACAGATAGACGGTCAGACCGCTGAATACAAGAAATACCGTCTGAAAAGCAGACCGCAGTTCTTTCCCGAAACTCTTGGTCAGGGTTTCCTCATTGGCAAGAACCATGAAATTCACCACTGCATACAGCAGAACGGATACATTCAGAAGCCGCAGATAATATACATAATCAATCGGGATCCGCGGTCCCAGCGGTATATACGGTTTCAGCGCAAAGGCAATATTAAACCCGATAAACAGTGCAATCACGTCTACCAGTGTCTGAATATAATAGTTATATCTCGATAAGTTATACATATTCCGAGTTATACATCTCAGATTGCCAAATGTCAACTTGCCTGAAAATAAACAGCCGGCTCATACCGCCAGCTATTTACATGATACAGTTGGTTTATTTGACGAATTTGCCTTCTGCGACCGCTTTCAATCTTTCACCATACGGGCTCTTGCCGTATTTCTCGGCACTGTCCAGAAGTTCATCTTTTGTAATCCACCTCAGACGGAAAGCAATTTCTTCCGGCGCAGAAATACTCATACCCTGATGTTCTTCGACAACCTGCACAAATACAGATGCGTCCAGCAGACTTTCCATCGTGCCGGCATCCATCCATGTAAAGCCTCTTCCCAGAATCTGCATCTTCAGGTTCTGTTCCTGCAGATACATGTCGTTCAGCGTCGTAATTTCCAGTTCTCCCCGCTTGGACGGCTTGACCTGTTCAGCCATTGCACTGACACCTGCCGGGTAGAAATACAGTCCTACAACCGCGTAGTTGCTTTTCGGGTTCTTTGGCTTTTCTTCAACGCTCAGAACATTCTGATCTTTATCAAATTCAACGATTCCGAAACGCTTCGGATCCGTAACGTAATATCCGAAAATTGTCGCTTTTCCGCTGTTAGCGTCACGGACAGCTTCTGCCATCTTATCGCCGAAGCCGTTTCCGTAGAAAATGTTATCTCCGAGCACCATCGCACACGGCTCATCGCCGATGAATTCCTTGCCGATCAGGAAGGCCTGGGCAAGTCCTTCCGGCTTTTCCTGTACCGCATAGCTCAGATGAATGCCGAACTGATGGCCGTCACCCAGCAGTTTCTGCAGTCTGGGCGTATCCTCCGGTGTCGAAATGATCAGAATATCGCGGATCTTTGCCAGCATCAGCGTTGACAAAGGATAATAGATCATCGGTTTGTTATATACAGGCAGTAATTGTTTGGATGTGACCAGTGTGATCGGATACAGTCTCGTGCCTGATCCGCCGGCTAATATAATTCCTTTCATGTTGAGATGTCCTCCGTAGTAATGACAGCTGCCGGCAGTTTTTACCGGTTTCCGTACATCTTTTCGTAATATTCCTGATATTCGCCGGAAACAATCGGCTGCCACCAGTCTTCGTGGTCCAGATACCACTGAATCGTTTTCCTGATACCGTCCGCAAACTTCGTCTCCGGAAGCCATCCGAGCTCATTGTGAATCTTTGTCGGATCGATCGCATAGCGCATATCGTGTCCCTTGCGGTCTGTTACATAGGTAATCAGCGATTCCGGCTTGTTCAGTTCCTTGCAGATGAGCTTGACGATATCAATATTGCGCATCTCATTATGGCCGCCGACATTGTATACTTCGCCGACTCTGCCGTTATGAATGATCAGATCAATCGCCTTGCAGTGATCTTCGACATACAGCCAGTCGCGCACATTGATGCCTTCGCCGTAAACCGGCAGCGGCTTATCATGCAGTGCATTGATCACCATCAGCGGAATCAGCTTCTCCGGGAAATGGTACGGACCGTAGTTATTGGAACATCTGCTGATCGTCACCGGCAGACCGTATGTTCTGTAATATGCCAGAACCAGCAGATCCGCACCTGCTTTGGAAGAAGAATACGGTGAAGATGTATGAATCGGTGTTTCCTCTGTAAAGAACAGATCCGGCCGGTCCAGCGGAAGATCGCCGTATACTTCATCGGTTGAAACCTGATGATATCTCTTGATGCCGTATTTTCTGCACGCATCCATCAGAACAGATGTGCCGATGATATTCGTCTCCAGGAATACCTGCGGGTTTTCGATGGAACGGTCGACATGCGACTCTGCCGCAAAGTTCACTACGATATCAGGCTTTTCGTTTTCGAAAATCTGATTCACTGCTTCTTTGTCACAGATATCCGCTTTATAGAACTTGAAATTCGGACAGTCCATTACATCTTTCAAGGTCGCAAGGTTGCCTGCATATGTCAGCTTATCAATGCATATAATCCTGTCATCCGGGTATTTGCCCAGCATATGGAATATAAAGTTTGAGCCGATAAAACCTGCTCCGCCTGTTACGATAATGTTCATATTTTCCTCTTATTTTCTATTATATAAGCATTCACTGCCTGCAATAAGAATATCAGTTAAGTCAAAAAAAGAACAGATTCAATTCACCCGTTCACCTGTATTTTGCGGATTCCATTGAGAATAAATATAAATCCGGAAGCGATACTATTACATTATTTTTATTATGTCATTTAACTTTACGATACCATTTTTGCGGCTGAATCATCCGATTATCCGGTTTCTTCAGCAGGAATGCGCAGTTTTACGGCTTTTCCGGCTAATGATTCCATGATTTGTCTGAATATAAGCTTATCTTAAATTATAATTTACTGCCTGCCGTGGTAATATATTTTGGTGCGGTTCATTAATAATAGTATTCTATTATTAATAGAAAGGAGGAGGCCATGACACAGAAGAAAAACACATTCAGACTTGAACACTGGCAGATCATATCAGGGCTGCTGATGATCTATGATGCCATCATGGTCAATCTCTCCTATTTTGCCGCATTGCTATTGCGGTTTGACGGAGCCTTCTCCCATATCGAACCCCAGTACGTAGACGCATGGATCCGGTTCATACCGGTCTATACCGTCTTCTGCATTGCCATATTCTGGATCCTGCATCTGTACAGAAGCCTGTGGCGCTTTGCCAGCTATACCGAACTGCTCAAAGTCGTACAATCCTCCCTCATCACTGCAGTATTCCATGTCATCGCCATTACGAAACTGTACTGCCGGATGCCGCTGTCCTATTACGTATTCGGGGCACTGATCCAGTTCGCCTTCATTATCGGCATCCGCTTCTCCTACCGTTTCATTCTCCTGATGCGGGCCAGGTTCTCTGAACATGACACCGCCGCAAGAGTCATGCTTGTCGGTGCCGGCGCAGCCGGACAGATGATCCTGCGGGATATGAACAATGCCCAGGAAGTCGGCGACAGAGTCATATGCATCATCGACGACAACTCCAATAAATGGAACCGATACATTGACGGCATTCCCATTGTCGGAGGCAGAGATGATATTCCTGCCAACGTCGAAAAATACAAGATCGATAAAATCTTCATTGCTCTGCCCAGTGCCACTGCCCAGCAGAGAAGAGAAATCATCGATATATGCAAAGAAACAGACTGTGAACTGAAAAACCTGCCCGGCATGTATCAGTTCGTCACTGAAAACATCACCGTCAGTTCCATGACGGAAGTATCCGTCGAAGACCTGCTTGGCAGAGAACCTGTCAAAACAGACCTGAGCGAAGTATTCGAATATATTCATGGCAAAACCGTATTGGTTACCGGAGGAGGCGGATCCATCGGATCCGAACTCTGCCGCCAGATTGCCAGCCATGACCCGAAACAGCTCATCATATTCGATGTATACGAAAACAACGCCTACGAAATCCAGCTGGAACTCAAAGAAAAATATCCCGGACTCAATCTTGTAACACTGATCGGTTCGGTCAGGGACAGCCGCAGAATGTTCGATGTATTCGAAACATATCACCCCGATATCGTCTACCATGCGGCAGCCCATAAACATGTACCGCTCATGGAAGACAGCCCCGCCGAAGCAATCAAGAACAACGTATTCGGCACCTATAAAACAGCCTATGTCGCAATGCTGTTCGGATGCGACAGATTCGTGCTCATCTCCACGGACAAAGCCGTCAACCCGACCAATGTCATGGGCGCTTCCAAGCGCATGTGCGAAATGATCATCCAGAGCTTTGACGCAAAAATCAAAGCCGGAAAAGCAGCCGATATACCGATGCTGTTCACGCATAAAGAAGAAACAAAGATCGACAAAAGTGCACTGGAAAACGCCCATACCGAATTCGTTGCCGTACGCTTCGGAAACGTACTGGGTTCCAACGGATCTGTCATCCCCCTGTTTAAAAAACAGATTGAACATGGCGGACCTGTTACCGTAACCCATCCCGATATTATCCGCTACTTCATGACCATTCCTGAAGCAGTCAGCCTGGTACTTCTGGCAGGAACCTATGCCAAAGGCGGAGAAATCTTCGTCCTTGATATGGGCAGCCCGGTCAAGATCGATACGCTGGCAAGAAACCTGATCCGGCTCTCCGGATACAAACCCGACGTCGATATCAAAATCGAATACATCGGTCTGCGTCCCGGTGAGAAACTCTATGAAGAAAAGCTCATGGCAGAAGAAGGCCTGCGCACAACCGAAAACGAAAAGATCCATATCGGCATGCCCATTGCTTTTGATACAGATGAATTCCTGCACAGACTTCAGTCATTCATGACAGATGCCTATAACAACGATCACAATATCGCAAAGGAAATCGCTGAAATCGTACCGACTTACCACCCTGCCGCAGAAGTAAACAAGACATTTGAACAGGACCTCGCTTCCAACGGACACTCTGCATAAGAATGCAGGGTGTTTTTATGACAGATACACGTACTGCTTTATATCATAAACAGTGTTACGATTATTCGTATTTTCTGTTATAATTCATAATGCAGTATATTACTGCAGGATGACCATAACGGTGGCGGTTGTCCTCCTCATCCGGGGAGGTGGCGGCTCCCTCCAAAACGGATTATTATGCCAAAGAATCACGAATCATTTCGCAGAGGAGGTAGTCACTATGATCAGTATTGATACAGTGATAGCTGTAATTACTCTTGTAATTACAGCTGTAGGCTTAGGCCTTCAGATTGCATCCTATATAAATACGAAAAACGATCGCCCGTCTTGCAAACTTTAGCGATCGTTTTCGTTAAGTTATGAGGACAACCGTCGCTGGTGATCCTTTTACATTTTCATAATAGCACATCTGTTCAGAATAACAATCATATTTTATATTTCGAATATATTTCTATTGTTCATATATGCAGTTCACCAGTATAACAGTCCTCCATTCATAATTCCATAATGCTATAATCCCATCTTCGACACTTGAACAAACCAATAATGCCGGAAACCCCGATGAATAAAGGGAAATCCGGCATTTGATGTAATGTGAAATGTAGCGGTCAAATATCAGCCCTGCATTTTTTTGATCATTTTCTTAA
>CADABS010000037.1 GCA_902786245.1 uncultured Erysipelotrichaceae bacterium | reverse complement strand
CGCTTAATGGTTCCGACATTCCGTCATGATGGATCCGACGTTCCGCCACGATGGATCCGATTTCGCCGACTTGGTAGCTCCGCCGTTCCGGCGTTTGCACATCAGAAAATGACGCATTTATAACAGCGGCTTAAACATGGCCTAACAGAACATGGAAACGAAGTGCTGATTATGATCAAAGATATAAAACTCATTGTAGCGGATATCGATGGAACACTGGTAAAGAAGGGGCTAAAGAAATGATGCCCATGACCAGAGATGTATTGACTGCAATGCATGATAAAGGTGTACTGTTCGGCATTGCCTCGGGAAGACCGGCAGACAGGAAAATGATGGCAAGAAAAGAAGAATGGAAACTGTCCTTTGACTTCGATGTCATGATCGGCATGAACGGAGGCCAGCTTTGGGACAGATTCCATGAAGGTGTACAGGAATTCAATACACTGTCACCGGAAACAATGAGAGAAATACTGGATCTCATGCGTCCGTTTCATCTGATTGCCTCTATTTATGAAGATGACCATATGGTCGCAACAGAATTTGACAGACTCCAGGTGGAATCGATTGAAAGAAACCAGATGGAATTTATCAATACCCATGGCGATGAAGACAGGCTGTGTATCAGACCGGTCAATAAAATTCTTTTCCGCTATGACGAAAGAGAAGAAGAAATGATGGAATATATCAGGAATCATCCCAGTGATAAATACATCGGCATGATCACATACCCCGGTCTGGTCGAATTCCAGGATCCCCGGGTAAACAAAGGAGCTGCCCTGGTCAAATGCGCAGAACAGCTCAATATATCTCTGGATAATATACTTGCCTTCGGCAATCTCGATAATGACAATGAGATGCTTGAGAAAGCAGGATGGGGTGTATGTTTAAGCAATGGCGGTGCATCTGCCAAAGCTATTGCCGATGATATCACAGAGTTTGATGCGGAACATGACGGTGTAGGCAGATACCTGCAGAAACATTTTCTCTGATTTCCTTGGCTGTTCTTCGGACAATAGATGACATAATTAATACAAAATTAAAGTTGTACTTTAGAAAATCTAAAGTGCAACTTTAAAAATGTTATAATAAGATGGGAAAGGGGATATATCATGATTCAGAGAACGATACTAGATCAGATATTGAATTCAATCAGGCATTTTCCTGTTACCATCGTCAGCGGACCGAGACAGGTGGGAAAATCTACGGAATTGTATAATAACGTACGTCCGTTAGGATATACGTATATAACTCTTGACAGCAGAATGGAATTAATGACTGCCAAAAATGATCCTGAGCAGTTTCTGAAGAATCATCCGGTTCCTCTGATTATTGATGAATGCCAGCGGGCAAAAGAATTATTTCCTGCAATTGAGGAGGCAGTCAATAAAGCAAGACTTGAAAAAGGATCAAAAGCTGCAAACGGGATGTATATTCTGTCCGGAAGCAGTTCCAAAGCATTGCTTGAAAATGCAAAAGAGTCATTGGCAGGGCGTGTAAGTATTCTGCGGATGAGTCCTTTAAGTATGCGTGAAATACAAGGATTTAAAGATGCCCCGTTTTCGGTTGACAAATCGGTATCTGCTCTCCGGGCTGCAGAGTTTACGCTGCGTGAAAAGAATCTGCTTGAATATATTGTACAGGGGATGATGCCGCAGCTCTATGATGATCCGGATACACCGAAAGATCAGTTTTTTTCAGACTTCATTGAAACATATATGCAGAAGGATCTGCCTGAAGTACTGAATGTGAAAGATGATCTGAAATATGAAAACTTTCTGATGTTATTGGCATCGAATACAGGAGAAGAACTTGTTTACGATAACTACGCGAAACAGATCGGTGTATCTTCGCCGACGATAAAAGAATGGATCAGCAGTCTGAATAAGACAGGAATCATCTGGCTTGCACATCCGTACAGCAGCCAGTCTATTGCGAAGCGGATCGTCAAAAGACCGAAAGTATATTTCTTTGATACAGGTCTGGCGTGTTTTGAGGCCGGGATCCGGGATGCAGAATCGCTGTCAAAGAGTTTCTTGAAAGGGAGATTCGTCGAAACATACATTGCAAATGAAATACGCAAATCATATATGAATAATGGTATTGATCAGCCTGTTTACTACTATCGGGACAATATGCAGAACGAAGTGGACCTTGTCATTCCGAGAAATGGAATACTGTCACTGATTGAGTGCAAATCAGGAACGAATTACAGCAGGGCGGACATAAAGGCTTTCTCCTGTTTCGGACAGACCCAGCTGGAAAGAAAAACAGATGCCCTGATCTGCTGCACAGAACAGGCATACTCGATTTCTGAAAACGCAATTGCATTGCCTGTTTCCGCAATATGAATACAAGCCAAAGCATTCAGCCGCATATACATTGATATATCACTGAATTTGTATGAAGGCTGTTCGCTGCATTTCCTGCCGGAAAATGAAAGAAAACGGCTTCACAAAGCGGAAGCTGTTTTTACGGTTGGATTGCTGTATGATAATCAGCCGGCTGAATTCATTTGTTATTCAGTACTTTTCTTTTTTATACATGAACTGATAGCAGAATCCCAGTACCGCTGCAGTCAGGAATGCGATGAATGCAAGGATGAAGGGAAGATTGGGACCTTTGGCATAGATCAGACCTGCAAACAGGGCACCGAATATGCCGCCGAAGGAATTCATGGACTGATAGAATCCCATAACTGCGTTGCTGTTGTTCTGGTTTGATCTGTTCGCTGACAGCATCTGCAGTAACGGAAGTCTTAAGACCATGACGCTGCTGTAGATGATATATACAGCGATGAACAGGAATCTGGAAGGATGGTTCAGAACCAGCGATATCAATAATGTACAGATAATCAGTATGTACAGAAATGACTTATTGATATCTGTTTTTTTCTGCAGATACAGGGATACGGTACTGTTCAGAAATAATGTCAGTGCGGCAATGCCTGCTTTGAACATGCCGTTATAGGCAGAAGACATGCCGAACTGATCCTTGATGTAATAATTGAAGCACTGTTCATAGGAATTCTGGCCGATGGCAGAGATCGCAGTAATCAGAAAGACGATCGCAAGCATCGGTGTCATGAATCCTTTTGCGGCAATGATTGCCGAGAACGGATTGACGTCTTTTAAGCGCAGGGCATGATCCGGCTTTACTTTATACGGTGTATCATCGGTGCAGAAGATATTCCAGAGAATGCCGCTGAGTGAAAGACATGCGACCTGGCTCATGAAGGCAGCTTCCACGGAAATCAGTCCCAAGGTACCGCCGATAAAGTATCCCACGGCACTGCCGACGGACTGTATGGTAGTGAGAATAACCAGATTCTGTCCTCTTTCAGATATATTCTGAGATGTCATGTTTATGACATAATTGGCCATGGCTACGAAGCAGCCGCCGGTAAAGATGCCGGCAAACATTCTGCCGCCGATGACAGCGGCTTCGCTGCGGGCCATGCCGAAGAATATCTGTCCGACGGAATAGCCGATACTGCATATAAGCATGACTCTTTTGGTCGGCATATAGGAACATAGTCTTCCCCACAGAGGAGAAAACAGGAAATACATGGTCATCATTGCGGCCAGGGCAACGCCGAACATGGAGGAATCCAGGTTTCTTTCAACGATCAGGGTCGGCGTGACCGGATGGGTAAAACTTGCGGCCATGTTGAAGAGAAACGCAATCATGAAGAATATCAGAAATCTGCTGTTTTTTAATCTGTGCATGCAACAATCATACACTGATACGGATGAACGCAGTAGTCTTTTACTTCAGGTGTATCTTCATTTTTAAAAACAGTATGTTCCTGATCGTCATTGCGCATGTGAACGATCTGCTTCTTTCCCGTTTCTGTTTCAGCGGACGGTCTGCTCTGCTGAAACCTGAAGATATACAGAAATACAGTGAACAGAACAAGGCAATCAATGAACTTTTCCTGAAAACAGGATATGATTGTGCTGTACAACAGAACAGGCGGCAGTCTAATGAAAAATGAAATCCTGAATGTATCTCAGTCCAGTATTGCCCAGGCACTGGCAGCGGACTATTTCTGTATCTATTATGTGGATGTTGAAACGGATCGTTTTATAGAATACAGCGCATCAGATGAATACAGGCAGCTCGGTCTGCCGCAGTCCGGTGATGATCTGATCACCTTTGCGAGAAACAGTTTTGAAGCTCTGGTCCATACCGATGACCAGGAAATGTTTCTGGATACCTTCACGAAAGAAAATATCATCCGGAATCTGGACAGACACGGCATTTTTACCATGACCTTCCGGATGATGTTTCAGGGTACACCGGTGTATGTGCATCTGAAGATGACCCGAATGATTGAAAAAGAAGCAAGGCATGTCGTTATCGGCATTTCCAGTGTCGATGAACAGATGAAAGCCAGAAGAGCATTTGATGATGTACATCATGCAAGTATTACCTACAGCAGAGTTGCCCAGGCACTGGCAGGAGACTATTTCAGTATCTATGCGGTCGATCCGGATACGGATCATTTCATTGAATACAGCGCCGACCATGAATATGAAAAACTCGGTGTGGAAAAAGAAGGGGATGACTTCTTTGAAACAAGCAGGAGAAACATGTCCCGGCTGATTTATGAAGAAGACAGAGACCGTTTCATGGGAACCTTCTTCAAGGAAAAGATTATGTCCATTCTGGAGAGAGACGGCAGATTTACAATGAAATACCGGCTGATGTTCGGCGATGATCCGGTCTATGTAAGCATGAAGGCGACGCTGCTGGAAGATGAACACGGACGCCATCTGATCATCGGCACGAATAACATCGATGCTCAGATGAAGCGGGAACAGGAATATCAGAAGAAAATGGCAGAGGCCCGGACCAGTGCCAGAAATGATTTCCTTGCGAACATGTCCCATGATATCCGTACACCGATGAATGCGATCATCGGCTATGCCAATATCGCCAGAGATAACATACATGATTCGGATGCGGTCATGAATGCAATTGAAAGAATCGGTTCTTCCAGTCATTTTCTGCTTTCTCTGATCAATGACATTCTTGATATATCCAAGATCGAAAGCGGCAGGATGACGCTGAATGCCGCTCCGTGTGATCTGAATGCGCTGTTCAGGAGAATCGAAGATATTACCGCGCTGCAGGCAAAGGACAAGTCACTGCAGATCACGTATGACCGCAGTACGCTCAGACATGCCTTCGTCATTGCGGATGAACTGCGCATTGAGCAGATTCTGATCAATATCATATCCAATGCCATCAAATATCCACCTGCCGGAAAAACCGTTGATCTGATCTGTGAAGAACAGGGAGAAACGGATATGGGAAAGATCCGCTACCGGTTCATCGTCAGAGATACCGGCATCGGTATTTCCGAAGACTATCTGCCTCATATCTTTGAAAGCTTCACCCGGGAAGAAAACACCCTGACCAACCGTGTGCAGGGGAGCGGACTGGGACTGGCGATCACTACCAGAGTTGTCGAACTGATGGGCGGAACGATCGAAGTGCAGAGCAGACCGGGTGAAGGATCCGTATTTACCGTTGTGCTGGATCTTGCACCGGCAGAAGCCGTGCAGGCAGAAACCGGTGAAACAGAACAGATCGATCTCTCAGGAAGGAAAATCCTGCTGGCAGAAGATAATATGATCAATGCCGAAATCGCTGCGATGGTATTGAAACAGAACGGAATGACAGTGACGCATGTGATGAACGGCAGAGAAGCCGTGGATACATTGCGCATGGATCAGAGCTATGATGCGGTGCTGATGGATATCCAGATGCCGCTTATGAATGGCTATGAAGCAGCCAGAGCCATCCGCTCCTGTGCAGCAGAGTATTATCAGAATATTCCGGTCATTGCGATGAGCGCCAATGCCTATGATGAAGATGTCAGAGAATGCCTGAAAGCAGGCATGAATGCCCATATCGCCAAACCCTTCAGCCCGGATGAACTGCTTTCTCTTCTGCATCAGTGGATCCGCAGAAATGACATGTCAGGCAGACGGGGAGCGGAGTAAAATATAATTATCTGATTGGAGACAAAGATCATGCTGGATACGATTCTGAAAATCCTTGTATATGTGCTGACATCTGTCGGTATATACGGGATTCTGAAGAAAATGAAAGAAACACCCTGGTGGGCATTTATCCCCGGACTGCGCTATTACGGACTCTCACGGGCGTGTGAAAGAGAACAGGACGGAAAAATCGTTCTGGGTACGGAGATTATTCTAAGAATTCTCGGTTTTGTATTGAACAGAATACAGCCGGAATCAAATCTGTTTATCGCAGTTCTGGTGCTGGTCGTGGTCCTGATAATCATCAATGTCATCTATATCGTACGGGTCGTGATCGGTGTACTGCATACCTTCGATCTCCCGCAGAAATATGCGGCAGCCTGGGTCATTCTTCCTTTTGTCTTCCCGCTGATTCTCGGCTTCAATAACAAATACCAGCCGGTATATCTGGGTCAGAAGATAGATGATGAACTTCTGGCAGGTACGGCACCGGCATCCCTGACAGCAGCGCTGGACGATGATCCGGGCGATGACGGTCTGGTTGTTCATGTCAGGGCAAGAAAGGTCAATGAACTGAGCAGATTCAGAGCGACAAGATATCTGCTTAAAGATATCAATCTGACGATTCCCAACGGAACTCTGGTATTGCTGCTGGGCGGTTCCGGTTCCGGCAAGACGACATTGATCAATGCCATCAACGGCTATGAAAAAGCAGATGCGAAGATCATGCTCAACGGCCGGGATATATACAAAGAATACGGACAGATGAAATACAGGATCGGATTTGTTCCCCAGCAGGAACTGCTGCGGATGAATGATACGGTCATCCGTACTCTGCGGGATGCGGCGGATCTGCGTCTGCCCAAAGAAACAACGCCGGAAGAAAAAAACAGAATCATCAATGATGTCATGGATACACTGGGGCTGACAGCCGGCAAAGAAGGTCTTGTCTCCAAGAAATCCGGCGGTATGAAAAAGCGTATCTCCATCGGTACGGAACTGATCAGCGACCCGGATCTGTTCATCCTGGATGAACCGGATTCCGGTCTGGACGGAGTCATTGCCAGGGAACTGTTCGAACGTCTGCGTGAAATCGCAGACAGAGGAAAGATCGTACTGGTTATTACCCACACACCGGACCGTGTCATCGATCTGTTTGATAAGGTTATCGTTCTTGCCAGAGACTCCGGCAAGGTCGGCAGACTGGCATTTTACGGCAGCCCGGATGAAGCCAGAGCTTTCTTTGAAAGAGATACGATGGAAAGAATCCTGATGTGCGTCAATAAGAAAGAAGACGGCGGTGAAGGAAGAGCAGATGAATTCATCGAGAAATACGCACAGCTGACAAAGGAAAGGGGGACATCCGGCAATGAGTGAGAAACTTCATTACAGGGGCAGGATCGGTCAGATTTCGATTTATCTGGGCAAGATGCTGCGGATGTTCGTCTACCAGAATGACTGGAAAGTTCTGCCCATGGCCGCATTGATCGGCGGTCTTGTCACCTTTGCGGTAGGCCCCAATATGTATGTCACCCAGGAAGGTACGATCAGCGGATGCTTCGCATTGATCTGTGCCTGTGTATGGAACGGATTCTTCAATTCCATCCAGGTCATCTGCCGCGAACGTCCCATTGTCAAGCGGGAACACCGCTCCGGCATGCATATTACTTCGTATATCGCAGCACACATGATCTATCAGATGATGCTGTGTCTGCTGCAAACCGGAATCATTCTGATGATCGTCGACGTAGCCGGTCTCAAAGTACATTCTGCCGGACTTATTTCAAAATATCTTCTGGTAGATATGGGCATCACGATGTTTCTGACAACCTATGCTGCGGATATGCTGTCTCTGGCAATTTCCGCCTTTGTCAAAAATACCACCGCTGCCATGACGGTCATGCCCTTTGTCATGATCTTCCAGCTGGTATTCTCCGGCGGTCTGATTCCTCTGACCGGTCCCTCAGCGATCTTTACGGATTACACGATTACCAAATGGGGACTGCAGAGTCTTTGTACACTGGGTGATTACAACAGTCAGCCCATGGTCACCTTATGGAATACGATCTGGAAATTCAGAGCCATGGAAGTCGACGGACAGAAGCCGATCAAATTGATGACCGACTATATCCTGAAAAACAATAAACTGGATGAAGTCCTGCTGGAATCAGGTATGTACAACGGTGAAAAAGCCTATGAATATATCAGTTCCAATGTTACACACTGCTGGACAATGCTGGGAATCATGGTCATTGTATTTGCGGCAGCTGCAGTGATCATTCTTGAATTCGTAGATAAAGACAGAAGATGAATTAAACGGAACAAATCCCCGGAGTTCTTTCCGGGGATTATCTTTATGAATGCCTGATCATCTTTTCGCGGATACGGGCGGTGACATCTGTTACATTCTCTGTGCTGATATTCACTCCGTTCTCAATATAGGTGATCAGCTGTTCACCCACCGCATTTTCCGTATCTTTCTGAGAGGAATAAATCCTTTTCAGTTCTTCGATATCCATTTGGCAGATTTCACGAAATTCTTCAATGCATTCCCGCTCATCGGGGCGGTCAATGAAGAATCACCGACAAAATATGGCTCTTTCAGCCGAAGGCTTCGGACACTGCTGTATTTATCACACAGAGGAATATCATTCTTTCTGCTGATATAATCTACCGCAGCAACCATATAGAGTGTCGCATAGGAAATTCCGCTTTGAATGGAACAAACGCTGATGTTGGTTTTTCTCTTCTTTAATTCATTTTCAAAGTTTATTTTTCGGCTATCCTTGTCTTATAAAATATTATCGGTTAACCGATAAAAAACAAGCTGTGGACATCATTTTGCATATACGGATGAAACCGCAAGAGGGATCGTTTTTCAGACAGTCATATTCAGTATTTTCCTCAGAAAAAAGGAAGCCATCGGCTTCCGTATGAGATGAATTATTCCGCAGGATTCTGATCGATGATATCCGGGATAACATTCTTTTCCACTTCATCAATATCTGCTTCAAAATCATTGGGCAGAATAACTGAAAGCAGCGCATCATCCGGCATATACGAGATCATCATGGACATGCCATGGTATTCCATGATTGCAGTAACACAGGTCAGCGGTGTTTCCGCGAAAGCTGTCGAGAATGCTTCTCTGTCCGGATTGAAAGGAATTTCCTTTGTCGTTCCCGGCCAGTCCTTTTCTCCGACCGGCTGGGTCAGAATTATGCCGTGTCCGGTAATGTCATTATCATGCAGGATATCGCAGATTGCTCCGAGCACTTCCTTCTTCAGGATATCTTTTACATTGTATGTGTATGTTGTGCAGTGTCCGTCTTTGAATTCAGTTCTTGTCATATCAGAAATCTCCATTATTATTCGCTTACCTTAAATATATGCCAATTAACAAAAAGTTTCTATCTTGAAATCGCAATCAGTAATATACGTTTGCACGGAAACAATATACTATAACAGTGCAAAGAGGTTATGTATGGAAGCGATTCATTTTATATTAACAGAAACCGGCTTCGTTCCGGATATCAATGACAGAATGTCTCCGGAAGAAAAAGAAGAAGCGCTGCGCTGGCAGGGAAACAATGCCATGCGGAGGCTTTATGAATTCGGCGCCGGCCCCAGACAGAACGGAATGACGCCGACTGCTTCATATCTTTATCTTGTTTCTTCCAGTTTTTTTGCTGCATTGACAGAACTTCCGGAACTTGAACTTGCCCGGGAAAAAGTAAAAGTAAGTATTTCACGGGAAAAGATGGAATATCTTCTTGATGCGGTTCCTTACGGAATCGGCTCCGAGAATGTTACTGCTGCCTGGATCAGAAGTCTGTACAGCGGTTTTATGAAGATTTTCCGGAAAGAAATCAAGGCATATGCAGGTACTGTGGAAATGTACCTTGCGGAAAAGAATCAGAATCTTCATGTGCCGGAAAGAATCTTCTTTCATCTTGTTGAACAGAAGAATGATGCGTCCTTTCCCTTTGCATTCATGGCGACCTATGCCAGCAGGGATGAGGAGGGCAGAATCCATCACTATCCTTTAAAATATGCGCTGACCGAGTATCAGGCGGACAGAAGAAAACTGCTTGAACTGCTTTCCTGTCTGAATAGGGCAGCGGATGAATCCGAATTGATTGAATCGTTCGTGAAATCAGGAGAACTGTTCCATCCGCTCGGACTGACAGCAGATGAAGCCTACTCATTTCTGAAAGACATAGAAGCTATTGAGGCATGCGGCATTCTGTGCCGGATTCCCAATTGGTGGCGCTCTAAGGCAATGAATCCGGTCTTGTCTGTGAAACTGGGAAATGATGAACCTGCTCTTCTGGGCTTTGACTCCATTCTTGAAAGCACGCCTTCATTGACCATTGACGGTGTACCGTTAAGCAGAGAAGACATCCGGAAATTGCTGGATATGAGTGAAGGCCTGGCAATGATCAAAGGAAAATGGATCGCTGTCAACCATGCGAAACTGCGGGATCTTCTTCTCCGGATGGACAGCAGTAAAGACACTGTTACTCTGCTGGAAGCGCTGCGCAAAGATATCCGTGAAGCAGACGCAGATGCGGATAACGGTGTTGTCATTTCCAACGGGCAATGGCTGAATACGTTATTGACAAATCTGCGCCATCCGGAAAAACTGCGCCGTCAGCCCATACCTGAAACCGTACAGGCACAGCTGCGTCCTTATCAGAAAAACGGCTATGAATGGCTGCGGTATATGGATTCAATCGGGTTCGGGGCATGCCTGGCGGATGATATGGGACTTGGCAAAACACTGCAGGTATTAACCTATCTGGAAGCCATGCATAAGGCAAAGCCTGACAGTCATGTACTTCTGATCGTACCTGCTTCCCTGCTTGGCAACTGGCAGAAAGAAAAGGAACAATTTGTTCCCGGGATGGAACTGCAGATTCTGCATGGAACAAACAAGGAACAGATCCGTTATCAGGCGGAACATCCCGTCTTTCTGAATATGACGACCTATGGCATGGCCATGCGCACGGAAGAACTGCAGAAGACAAAATGGGACTGCATCATTCTGGATGAAGCACAGGCTATAAAGAATCCGATGACAAGACAGACCCGGGCAGTCAAGGCACTTGACGGAAGGATGCGAATTGCTTTGACCGGCACACCGATTGAAAACGATCTTACCAATCTCTGGTCGCTGTTCGACTTCCTGAATAAGGGTCTGCTTGGCTCTGCCGGTGAATTTGCGGCATACTGCCGGCACCTTGACAATACACCGGAAGATTATGCCCGTCTGAAAGGAATGATTTCACCGTTTCTGTTAAGACGCATGAAGACGGATAAGCGGATCATCAAAGATCTGCCGGATAAATCTGAAATGATCGACTATGCCGAACTCAGCCGCAAACAGGTCGTTCTCTACCGCCGTACCGTGGATGAAATGGCAAAGATGCTTGAACAGATGGAAGGCATTGAAAGAAGAGGCGCGGTTCTGGCAGTCATTACAAAACTGAAACAGATCTGCAATCATCCCGATCAGTATCTTGGCACAAAAGCATATGCACCTGCGGAAAGCGGCAAATTCCTGCTTTTGAAAGATATCTGTGAAACCATATACGAGAAGCGTGAAAGAGTGATCGTATTTACACAATACAGAGAGATCACGGAAACGCTGTCAGAATATCTGAAAACGATCTTCCATTCCAAAGGTGCAGTCATACACGGATCTGTTCCGGCAAAGAAAAGAACAGAAATCGTTGAACGGTTTCAGTCTGATGAATACATGCCGTTTATTGTGTGTACGGTGAAAGCAGCCGGTACAGGTCTGAATCTGACAAAGGCATCCCATGTCATACACTTTGACCGCTGGTGGAATCCGGCCGTGGAAAACCAGGCAACGGACAGAGCGTTCAGAATCGGGCAGACAAAGAATGTCATGGTGCACAAGCTGGTGGCTAGGGGAACAATTGAAGAAAAAATCGATCAGATGATCAATTCGAAAAAAGAACTGGCAGAAAACGTCATCGGTGAAGGAAGCGAGAAATGGATCACGGAACTCAGCAATGATGAGCTGATGTCCGTGCTGAGACTGGACGAAAGGAGGGCATGATGGCAAAGTACTGGAACACAGAATACTACAGCCAGCCGACAAAAGAAGAGCTGACACGAAAAGCGAAAAGCTCTGCCGGAAAAGCCCGCCGCAAAGGCATTGTCTACGATCCGGTCATCATAAAAGGCAGAACGATCTGCCATTCCTGGTGGGGCAATGCATGGTGCGATAACCTGGAGCGCTATGCCGACTATGCTTCTAGAATCGAGCGCGGCAGACGCTATGTACGGAACGGTTCCGTCATCGATCTGCAGATTTCAAAGGGACGCGTTCAGGCCAGAGTGCAGGGAACCCGGAAAACGCCATATAAAGTAGATATTCGGATTTCTCCTTTATCGGAAGAAAAATGCGATATGATCATGGAACGGTGCGGAAAGAAACTGGACAGCCTGGAAGCACTTCTGTCCGGTGCGTTTCCGGAAGAAATGAAAGATCTCTTCTTTGCCAGAGACGGTCTGTTCCCGTCTCCTGCGGAGATTTCTTTGAACTGTTCCTGTCCGGATTGGGCTTTGATGTGCAAACATGTTGCGGCAGTTCTGTATGGAATCGGAACAAGATTTGACCGGGATCCGATGCTGTTCTTTGAACTGCGCGGCATCGATGCCGGAAAACTGATTGACGTAACACTGCAGGACAGAATAGAGCATATGCTGGAAAATGCAGAAAACAGAACATCAAGGATGCTTGATGGAGAAGATCTTTCCGCAATATTCGGCGTATTGGACTGAAGTGATCAATAACACTATATAAAAGAAATCAATGATTCCTCCGGCTGCATGAAACACAGATTTCAATCCAATAGAATGGCTGATCTAAAATAAGACTTTAGATTAGCCATACTGTATTGAAATCAATGCTTTATATGGCTGAAATAAAATCAGACTTTAGATTAGTCGCTTTATTCAGATTCTGACATATGGAATATATCAAAAGAGCAATTACACCTGTTATACAGGACAGAGTATCTGCCAGTAAATGTTTTTTCCTTGTCGGTGCAAGACAGGTCGGTAAATCGACACTGCTGAAACATATTTTTCCTGCTTATAACAGGGCAGATTTTGATGACAGACTGACCAGACTGCAGGCCAGGGAAGAACCAAGACTTTTCTTTCTGAATAATCCCAGGCCTCTGTTTATTGATGAAGTTCTAAAAGAAAGCAGTATTCTTGAAGAAATCAAACTGATTGTGGATGAATCTGAGACAAGAGGAGAGTTTATACTTTCCGGTTCTCAGAAACTCGAATTGATGAAAGGAATGAGTGAATCGCTGGCCGGCAGAGTATCGGTCATGGAACTGTCCGGATTATCCCTGCGGGAAATCAAAGGAGTAGATTTTAACCGGCATTTTGTTCCGACAGCAGAGTATCTGCAGGAAAGAGAAAAAGAACTCAAAACATATGATCATATCTGGGAAATCATACACAAGGGATCATATCCCGAACTGTATGATGTCAGCAGAGACTGGCAGGATTATTATTCATCGTATGTATCAACATATCTGGAGCGGGATATCAATGAGCTTATTTCTGCGGACAGTCTCACATTTACAAAGTTTATGACCGCGGTTGCCGCAAGAACCGGAGAAATGCTTAACTATGCAAACATTGCCAGTGAAACAGGAGTGAGTGAGCCTACAATCAAAAAATGGATTTCAATGCTTGAACGTACGGAAATTGTGTATATTCTGCAGCCATATAGTTCAAATGCCCTTTCCAGAGCTGTAAAAACTCCGAAAATCTACTTTAGGACACAGGGCTTGCATGTTACCTGACAAGATGGCTCACTGCAGACGCATTGAAGAATTCAGCTGTCGCAGGGAATATTTTTGAAACATTTATCGTATCGGAAATACTGAAATCATATAACAATGAAGGCAGGGATTACCGGTTCAGCATATTCTACTACCGGGGCAAGGACAGCAATGCGGGAGAAAACGAAATTGATCTGATCATTCAGGAAGATGGTGTGCTCTACCCTGTGGAAATCAAAATGAGCGGGAATCCGAAAGCATCAATGAGTTCAGCGAACAGAATTCTTGATAAAATACCGGATAAAAAACGCGGTACAGGTGTGATTCTCTGTCTGATTGATAAAAAAACATATTTACGGGAAAATCTGATTGCACTTCCGATCGAATATATCTGAAAAATACAGGCACGGTTTGGACCGTGCCTGTGTGGTTCTATCCTGTCAGATCAGATCACAGAGATCTGTATACTCTGTATCACTGAAGCTGTCCGCAAGATTCTTATAGGTGATTTTTCCTTTATAGGTATTGATCGCAGAAGCGATGACGCTGCTTTCAGCGCATGCCTTTTCCAGTCCCTTATCTGCGATTTCAAGACCATAGCGCAGTGTCGCACTGGTCAGGGCAATGGTTGAAGTACGGGGAAATGCACCCGGCATGTTGCCGACGCAGTAATGGACGATGCCGTCTTCGATATAGATCGGATCATCATGGGTGGTAACGTGGGTCGTTTCACCGCAGCCACCCTGATCAACCGCTACATCGACAAATACCGCACCCGGTTTCATTTCTTTCAGATATTTTTTCTTGAATACCTTCGGGGTGGAAGCACCGGGAATCAGAACAGCGCCGATGACAAGATCTGCATCCCTGACGGATTTTTCGATGTTGCTGTCGGTGGAGACAAGGGTCTGGATTCGGGATCCGAACATATTGTCGAGTTCTTCCAGTCTCTTCAGGGAAATATCCAGCACTGTCACATTGGCACCCATGCCGACAGCGATTTTACAGGCATTGGTTCCGACCGTTCCGCCGCCGAGAACGACGACATTGGCTTTCGGTGTACCCGGAACGCCTGCCAGCAGGATTCCTTCGCCGCCGAATCTCTTTTCCAGATATTTGGCACCTTCCTGAATGCTCAGTCTGCCGGCGATCTGGCTCATCGGGGCAAGCAGAGGCAGACTTCCGTCTTTCTCCTGCAGGGTTTCATAGGCAACGGATGTCACTTTGCCTTTTAATAATGCGTCCATCTGTTCACGGTCTGCCGCCAGATGGAAATAGGTATACAGGATTAGTCCTTCTCTGAACAGGGGATATTCCTGTTCCAGGGGTTCTTTGACTTTGACCATCATATCGACGGATGCCCAAATTTCCTTCGGATCATCCACAATGACCGCACCGGCTTCCGTGTATTCTTCATCTGTAAAACCGCTTCCGATGCCTGCATTTTTTTCGATACAGACACTGTGGCCTGCATTGATATAGCTTCTGACATTATCCGGCGTCAGTCCGACCCGGAATTCGTTGTTCTTGATCTCTTTGACACAGCCGATTTTCATATATACCTCCGAATATCTGTCATTATAAATAGTTTTACGCTTCAGTGCAATAAAGTCATATCTGTGCCATCGCTGCGCCGTCCCCGCGGGGATCGCTGCCGCCAAGGCGTACACCGTCATCTCTGATTTCAATGACCTGCGATGCGCCGGAACAGGTGAACGGTTCGATGATTTCCAGGGTATGTCCTTTTTCTTTCAGTTTCTGCAGTTCGGTTTCACCGATCTGTTTTTCTATGCGCAGAATGTGTTTTCCGTTTTCATAGCGGTCTGCCCATTTGGCATGTTCAACAGCTTCCTGGACATCCATATGATGATCGATCAGATTGACAATGACCTGCATGTTCCACTGGGGCTGGTTGTCTCCGCCCGGGGTATTGCCGATAAAGCGCAGCCGATCATCTTTCATGATCATCCATGTATTCAGTGTATGCATGGTGCGCTTTGAACCCTGTAAGCAGTTGATGTCATTTTCATCGAGAGAGAAGCCGCTGCCCCGGTTATTGAGCAGGAAGCCGCAGTTTTCCGGCATCAGTCCCGAACCCCATACACCGGCAATGCTGTGAATGAAGGATACGGCATTGCCATAGGCATCAATCGCAACAAAACTGGTCGTATGGCTGTCTTCATGATGCATGTGCTCATCTGCCTGGGATGCATGTTCCGGATCGATTCTTTCGGCGCATTGGGCGGTATATGCTTCGGAAAGAATTCTTTCCACCGGATTATCAGTATATGCCGGATCTGCGAAATACCGGTATCTGTCCGCAAAAGCGATCTTCTTGGCTTCGCACATGACATGCACTGCTTCTGCGGTTTCCATTCCTAAAGATGCCATATCAAAATGCGAGAGAATGCCCATTTCTTCCAGATGGATGATGCCCTGGGATACCGGCGGTGTCTGATAGATGCGCATGTTTCTGTATGATACGGATATCGGTTCTGTGATTTCACAGAAGATTCCGTCAAAATCAGCTTCCGTGAAGAATCCGTTCTGTTCTCTGCTGCAGGCAAGAATATCATCCCTGATTTTTCCGTGATAGAATCCTTCTCTGCCTGTTTCAGAGAGATAGCGGAGATTCTCCGCAAGCGCAGGTACCCTGACAACATCCGCAAAGCCATAGGGCAGGCCATGATCCAGATAGGTTTCTTTCAGTTTTGGGAAGGAAAGCATTTTACTGTAATCCGTATGCATATGGCGGACGACCTTGGCACTCATAGGAACGCCTTCTTCTGCCAGTGCAATTGCATCTTCCGCCAGTTCACGGAAGGACATCGTTCCCCATTTTTCCAGCATTGTGAAATAGGTATCCACTGCCCCGGGAATGGTAACGGAGTGGATGCCGTCATTGGGCATCCGGTCATATCCGCGTTCTTTCAGTGCTTTGATGGAAATGTTCTTCGGGGCAGGTCCGGAACCGTTGAGGGCATAGATTTTCTTCTCTTCTGCGCTGTAAACCAGGGCAAAGGCATCCCCGCCGGGTCCGCACATATCCGGCAGGACTGCCCCGGATGTCAGAGCCATGGCAATTGCCGCATCAATGGCATTGCCGCCGCGTTCCAGCACCTTCAGTCCGGAAGCGCTGATCAGTGTATGGGCAGAAGAAACCATGCCCTTTGTGCCGGTGACAACACCGCGGTGTCTGATCGGTTTCACAGCTGTACCTCCTCCAGGCGGTATTCCGCATCGTTTTCATTGATTTTCTGATTCTCAAATAATGCATGCAGTGCATCCGCGTAATGAATATCATGGAAACGTATATAGGCTTCATGATCATTGAGCATATGGAAAGTACAGTATTCATCTGTTTCTGAGATGACACTGTTTTTTTGTTCTTCACTGTCAAAAGAAACCATGTAGGAATATTCCTCATTGGACAGGCTTTCATCACTGCATGCATAGGGTTCAAGACCGCCGCAGGCATTGGCATATTCCAGCCGGAAGGCATATCTTACGCTGTACCGGTTCAATACGGAAATGACACGATCCAAATGGGCAGAACGCTGATTGTGCAGGGTAAAACAGCCGCTGAACAGGAATTCGCCACTGTCCGCAATATAGTAATTTGCCAGCGTCCGGAAGGAACGCATCAGTTTTCTTCTGTTGCATTCAGCCAGCAGACACACCATCGTGCCTTTCAGACGCAATGCGCGCAGTTCGTTTTCATGCTTTGATGCATAGGGTATATCGGTAATGATCACTTTCATAACATGCCTTCTTTTCTGTATCTTATACAGAAAGAAAACATATTGTAAAGCACAGTGCAGGAGATCCCTTACTGTGCTGTCAGTTCGATATAGACGATTTCCAGGGGGTTGAACAGACGGGGAATATGCGGGGCTGTATTGGAACATCCCCGGGATATGATCATGGATCCGTATTTCCCTGTATGCATGCCTTCGGTATACTCCGGAAACAGTCCCTGATCCGGTCCGAACAATCCATGCCATGCATGGTTACGGTAATAGCGGAACTGGCCGCCATGGGCATGACCGGAAAGAACCAGATCAAACCGGTATTCACACAGGTACGGTGCCCGCAGCTTCCAGCATTCAGGATGATGGGAAAGGAGGATTTTGAAACCGTCCTGCTGTTCCATTTCCTTCAGCCAGATATAATCTTTTTCCTGCAGTTCTTTCATCCGGGACGGTTCTGAATGGGGATAGAGTTCACCGGGATGATACTGTGCTTTGAAACTCTGATAGATATCCCGTTTATAGGAAGTCAGACCGCCGATGATCAGATCTTCCGTTTTTACCCAGGCATTATCCAGAACCGTGACACCTGTTTCTCTGATCTTCTTCAGATCATACGGACTGAGCAGACGCTCATGGTTGCCCAGGGAATAATACACGGGCGCAGTAACTGCGCATTCTCTTAAAAAGGTAAGGATATGGGATATCTCATCGGTTTTGTATGTATGGTGCAGAGGCCGTCTGCCATTGATCAGATCGCCGCAGATCAGGATCATATCGGGTTTCTGTCTTTGGAATGATGAAAGAATCCAGTCATATGGTTTTTCATGGAGGTCGCTGATCAGAGCGATTCTTTTATTTACGGATCCTTTGACTTTGTAAAATGTCTCCTGCATATGCAAAGTTTTACGATATTTCACAAATGAATGCAAGCCGGCGCATACTGGGGTGGCATATTTATGCGACAGAAAAGAAGCTATAGTTTCATTGCACAGCAAATCTATACAGATTGGAGACAAAATGACAATACATACAGCAAAACCGAAACGGGTCGTAATCATGCCGGCAACCAAGCGGACGGCAGGTATCGGGAATATCCGCACGATCCGGCACCTGCGGGTGGCGGCATACTGCCGTGTTTCAACCGATGATGTGTCACAGCAGACATCTTATAATACCCAGAAAACATATTATGAATCATATATCAGTACCCATCCGGGCTGGGAATTTGCAGGAATCTTTGCGGATGAGGCGGCTTCCGGTACCAGTACTGTCCACAGGAACGAATTCAATCATATGATCCAGTGTGCCATGCGCAATGAATTCGATTATATCGTCACCAAGTCCATATCCAGATTTGCCAGAAATACTCTGGATACATTACGCATCATCCGGGAACTGCGGACAAGGACACCGCCGGTCGGTGTATATTTTGAAAAGGAAAATCTCGATACCATGGATGCGGCCGGAGAACTGGTACTGACCATTATGAGCGCTCTTGCCCAGGAGGAATCCAGATCTATATCCGAAAACATCCGCTGGTCGATCCGCAAGAACTTTGAAAGAGGCATACCTGTTGTCAATCCTGACCGGATGCTCGGGTACAGAAAAGGAGAACACGGAGAATGGCTGGAGGACGAAGAAGAAGCACCGGTTGTACGGCATATATTTGATCTGTTTATCAACGGCACCAGTGCATCTGCCATATCAAAGCTTCTGAATGCGGAGGGCTATGTGACAGCACTGGGCAATCCTTTCCGGGCAGACGGGGTACTGACCATACTGCGCAATGAGAAATATACAGGTGATCTGCTCATGCAGAAAACAGTTACAGAAGACTTTCTGACGCACCGATCTGTCAAAAACGAAGGACTGGCACCGCAGTATTACGTCAAAGACCATCATATTGCACTGATTGATCAGGATTCCTGGATCCTGGCCCAGAACATCCTTTCGATCCGGGCGGAACATAAAGTATACAGGGGCAGACAGGGCAGAGGAAGAACTGCCGGAGGTCTGGGCTGTGTCATGCATTGCGATATGCAGGGAAATGAATCGGAGATGGTCCGATGTACTTACCGGATAAAAACGGCTGATCATACTTCTGTCTATATTCCTGTCTGGCGGCTGCCCGGTTCTTCCCGGGAATACATCAAAGAAAAAACACTGATCAGTGCATATGAACAGGTACTGTGCCAATGCCGGAAACAGCCGGAAACCGTGATGCAATCTGAGCCTGCAGACCCGCAGGAAGTCAGAACAAAGCAATTGTTTTTATCCCTTCTTGAAAGTCAGGAAATCTTTTCCTGGAAACTGTATCTTCCGTTTATACGCAAATGCATCCTGCAGGAAATCAATGGTGTCCGGTATGTCACCTTTCTGACCAATTTCCATACTGTTCTGAAAACACAGATATGATCTGTCTGTGATCCGGTGCATATTCTGTTCCTTCAATCGTCAGACTGAAGATTTTTTGTTTTTATGCAGTTTGTGGTTAACAAATATCAATATCAGATTGTTTTTGATATATAAAGCAGAAAAGAAAGAACCGGATCCGGCAGATCTTTTTGCGTCAGTCGAAAACAGGCAATAATACAGGATGCTTTTTTTATGTACATGTATGTAAACAGGTGGAATTCATTCAATGGTGCCGGTTCCGTGCTGTGCATGCAGGACTGTCTGAAATGCTTATTAATATAATGAATATAATGTTATAATGATTGGCATGAAAAAAGGATTATTTATCACATTTGAAGGACCCGACGGAAGCGGAAAGACAACGGTATCAAAAGCTGTCACGGAACAGCTGCAGAAAGAAGGCTATGCCGTACAGTATTCGCGTGAACCCGGCGGCAGCAGTATCGCGGAGCAGATCCGCAGTATTATACTGGATGTAAACAACACGGACATGGATGCCCGCACGGAGGCGCTGCTGTATGCCGCAAGCCGCCGCCAGCATCTTGTCGATAAAGTACTCCCTGCCCTGGAACAGGGTATTACCGTCATCTGCGACCGGTTTGTGGACAGTTCCCTTGCCTATCAGGGCTGCGGAAGGCAGCTGGGCATGGAAGATGTCATGGACATCAACCGGTTCGCAATCGAAGGACATATGCCGGATAAGACGATCTTCCTGGATGTCGATGCCCAGGTCGGCCTGGACCGTATTCATGCCAACCGCACCAGCCTCGACAGACTTGATCAGGAAAGCATCGACTTCCATGAACGCGTATATAACGGATACAAAGCCGTGATTGAGAAATACGCGGACCGGATGATCATTATCGATGCCAACAAGAAACCGGAAGAAGTCATTGCGTCTGCTTATGCGGCAGTGAAAGGACTGCTGGATGCTTAAAGACCTGCTGAAAGAACAACAGCCGATCGTATACCGGGCACTGAAGAATGCATGTCACGAAGACAGAATCTCCAATGCCTATCTTTTTTCCGGTCCGGAGGGTACGCTGAAACATGAAGCGGCCATCCTGCTGGCACAGAGCATCTTCTGCGAAGAAGGAGAGGATTTTGCCTGTGAGGCATGCAATACATGCCGGCGCATTTCCGAGGGAATCTATGGCGATCTGGTGATCCTGGACGGAAGCGTCAAACCGGTTTCCAAAGATGACGTCGATGCCATCCAGGAGAAATTCAGCCGGACATCGCTGGAGAATACGAAAGGGAAGCGGGTCTATATTATCGAGCATGCCGAGACTGCCAGTATCGCAGCCCAGAACAGCATGCTGAAGTTTCTGGAAGAACCCGGCAGCGGCGTGACCGCAATCCTGACAACAGACAGCGCCGGACGTCTGCTGGAGACGATACGCTCCCGGTGCACGGTCATTCCGTTTGTGCCGCTCGCACCGGAATATTATTATGAAAAGGCCGTGGAGGCAGGCATTGAGAAAGATGATGCATATCTGATCAGCCATGTCATCCGCAGCACGGATTCCATTCTTCCGTTTTATGAAAGCAGTGCCTGGGAAAGCACCTTGGGCATGTTCCGGGAATACCTGAACCTTGACGGCATGAAACGGGAAGAACTGCTGATTGATTTTGAAGTTTCCTGGCGCTCGAAAGAGAGCGATTCAGCCAAGGCAAAGAAGACGAATATTGTCATACTGCAGGCATTCTTCGATCTGCTTGCCCAATATGCAAGAGATGCCATCCGGGGCGGGACAGAAGGCCCTGCCTGGTACCGGCAGGCCATTGCCGCAGAGAACAGGAAACAGGAATATTACGCGAAAATGCTCGTCATAGCGAATGAACAGAAAGACCGGGTCAACCGGTTCAATGATCTCAATCTCGTATTGGCGCAGGCATTTTACCGACTGGAGGAACTGAACCATGGATAACCAGAACACCCGGACAGAGCAGACCGAAGAGGCTGCTGTCATATATCCGTACGCCGTACCGGTGCGATTCCGCGATGCGGCCAAGCCGTATTCATTCGGCTGCTTTAACGATTCCGTACACAAAGGCGACTGGGTCGTAGTCGAAACCGCCCAGGGACTGGAAATGGGCGAAGCCGAAGGCGATGCCCTGAATGTTGAAAAATACGGACTCCGTCTGCCCCAGAAACCGGTCATCCGGATTGCAACGGAAAACGACAGACGCAGCTATGAAAACAATATCTACTATGAAAAAGATGCCTTCCGCGTATGCAATGAAGAAATCCATGATCTGAATCTGGACATGAACCTGCTCAGCGCCCAGTATACACTGGACCGCGCCAAGATCCTGTTCATCTATCTGGCAGATCAGCGGGTCGACTTCCGCGAACTTCTGAAGCGCCTCGGCACCCGTCTGCACTGCCGGATCGAACTGCGGCAGATCGGTGAAAGAGACAAGGCGAAAATGGTCGGCGGCATCGGCATGTGCGGCATGGAGTGCTGCTGCAGAAGATTCAAGTCGCGCTTCGATGTCATCTCCATCAATATGGCCAAGAACCAGCTGCTGGCCCTGAATACGGAAAAACTCTCCGGCATGTGCGGCAAGCTGATGTGCTGTCTCAAATACGAAGACAATGATTACAAAGAACTGACCGAAGGACTGCCGAAGATGGGCTCCCAGGTGGAATACGAAGGAAATATCTACCGTATTACCAATATGAATGTCATGAATGAAGAAGCCAAACTGGAAAACCATGAACAGGTCATCTTCATTTCACTTGCCGATCTGCGCGAAAAAGCAATCCCGCGCAAAGGCGTCGTCATGCAGAGAAAGAATGACGGCGAAAAGAAGGAAGTCATTCACCGCAATGGAAATCATACGGATGTTTCGGCACCGCCGAAGGTATCGATGGAACTGCCTTCCATGGCCGCAAAAGCAGAGCGTCCGCAGAATAACAGCCGCCGTGGCAGCACCCCGAAGAAGGAAACACAGAACAATAACCGCCGTCCGGCCAATAATGCGGAAAGGAAGACGGACAGCCGCCGAAACAATGAGCGCCGAAACAATGAACAGGCAAAGCGGAAGACGGAGACAAAGAATGTCACGGTCCGTACATTCGGCAGAAAGAAAAAAGAAGGTGAAGAACAGTGAACCGGCAGAAATCCTTTGAAAACGAGAAGCCGACGCTGTTCCTTGTCCCGACCCCGATCGGAAATCTTTCCGAAATGACAGACAGAGCGATCGAGGTGCTCGGCAGCGTCGATGTGATTGCCTGCGAGGATACCCGTACGAGCGGACAGCTGCTCAAGCATTTCAATATCTCGAAGCGGCTGATTTCCTATCAGAATTTCAACGAGGAATCCAGCAGCCACGGCATCGTCAATCTGCTTTCGCAGGGAAACAATGTCGCCCTGATCAGCGATGCCGGCTATCCGGTCATCTCCGATCCCGGCCAGCGCGTCGTCATCGATGCAATTGCGGAAGGCTTCAATGTCGTTCCGGTATCCGGATGCAGTGCCGTGCTGAATGCCCTGGTGGCTTCCGGTCTGATCGCCCAGCCCTTCCTGTTTGTCGGATTCCTTCCTTCTTCCAACCATGACCGGGTGAAGAAACTGCAGGAATACCGGGCCTATCCGATGACAATGGTCTTCTATGAAGCACCCCACCGGATCGCAAAGATGATGCAGAGCTGCCTGGATGTACTCGGCGACAGACGCTGCTGTATTGCCCGGGAAATGACCAAGGTCCATGAAGAATTCCTGCGCGGAACGATCAGCGAACTGATCCCGGTGCTGGATGAACTCAAAGGGGAAATGGTCGTTGTCATGGACGGAAACCACGATGACTATTCCAAGGATATCGACATGAGCCATATCATGCGCATGGTCCAGGATTCCATGGAAGCAGGCATGACCCGCTCCGAGGCAGTCAAAGACGTAGCCGTACGTACCGGCATCCCGCGCAACAGGATCTATGAACTGGTCCACCGCAAGGAGCCGTGGAAAGGACCCTGTTAAATGTTCATGGCAGAAGGCGGACTGATGACGGTTCTCATCTACTTCATCGCTGCGGTACTGCCGGCGGTGATCCTGCTGATCTATATCTACCGGAAAGACAGAGTTGAAAAAGAACCCGGAAAACTTCTGATGACACTGCTGTTCGGGGGACTGCTGGCCGCAGCCGCTTCCCTGGCACTGGAAACCGGTGCCGAGTGGGCAACCGAATACCTGCTCGGATATATTCATCTGGATGAACAGGGAATGGCGCTGCTGGATGCCTTCGAAGTCGCACTGATCGAAGAAGGCACGAAATACTGGCTGCTGAAGCGCATCACCTGGAAGTCAAAGGCATTCAACTACCGCTTTGACGGCGTTGTCTATGCAGTATTCGTCTCCCTGGGCTTTGCGGCCATCGAAAATATTCTGTACATCTTCCTGTACGCAGGTCTCGATGCCGCATTGATGCGGGCCATGCTGGCAGTACCTGCCCATATGACCTTTGCCGTATACATGGGTGTATGCTACGGCAGAGCGAAAATGTATGACCGCCGCGGCAGCCGCGGACTGAAAGCAATGTTCCTGATGCTGGCGTATATCGTGCCTGTGGTACTGCATACCGTCTATGACGGAACACTGATGATCGGATCGGATGAAGCGATGCTGGTATTCTTCGCATTCGTCATCCTGATCGATATATTCGTTCTGATCCGGATCCGTTTCGATTCGGGAAAAGACGTATATATCGGCTGATGTAGCGTTATGCTATAATTCGTTGTAGAATGTTGAAGAATTAAAGGAGAAAGAATTATGCTGGATTTACTGAATGATCCTGAAATAGATAAGCTGATCATATACGGTCTTGCCGGTGTATGCGCTGTACTGCTCATTGCCGTCATCTTTCTGGCTGTAAAGAAGAATGTCTATTACATCGACGAAGACGGCGATGAAGTCGTTGAGGAAAAGCCGCGCCGCAGAAGCAGAAAGAAGAAAGAAGAACCGGTGAAAGAAGAAGTCAGACCGGTCCAGGAAGAAATCAAGCCTGCCGTGATTGCGGAGGAACCTGCCGCAGAACCGGTTCTGCTGGATGAAGCACCGGAAGAAATCGAACATACGACCGTTGTCGATCTGCGCTCCTTCTCGGAAAACGCACAGCCGGAAGAAGAACTGGAAGCTACCCGGGTATCGATTCCTGCTTTCCCGGAGGAACCTGTGGAAGAAGAAACAGTGATTGCCGAAGAACCGCATACAAAGGAAGTGCCGCTGGCAGTCAGAGAGCCTGCCGCAAAGAGCGCAGTTGTCGAAGTAACGATCAACGGCAATACCGAGCACAGGGAAATCGAATACTTCCCGTGTCTGATCGGCAGAGATGCATCTTCCTGCAACCTGGTCATTTCCGAACCGGCAGTCAGCCGCCGCCATGCCCGTATCTTTGTCTCTGAAGATGTTCTCTATGTGGAAGATGTTTCAGAGCACAACGGCACCTATGTCAACGGCACGAAGCTTGCATCGCTGGGACGCACGGAACTGCACGAGGGAGACCGAATCAGTCTCGGCCGGGCAGAGATCACCATATCCAAACTTCTGTATTGATAAGCATCAACGGCTGAAAAGGCCGTTTTTTTATTTCCGTCTCTTGTTTCAGAAAAAGAGCAGGGGGATAATATAGTTAAAGAAAGAAGGTGTAAAGATAATGCCACTCGTAACGACAAAAGAAATGTTTGAAAAAGCCTATAATGGCGGCTATGCGATCGGTGCTTTCAATGTAAACAACATGGAGATCATTCAGGGAATCACCGAAGCAGCGAAGGAGTGCAACGCTCCGGTCATTCTGCAGGTATCCAAAGGCGCCCGTGCCTATGCGAACCGCACATATCTGATCAAGCTGGTTGAAGCAGCAGTCATCGAGACAGGTCTGCCGATTGCTCTGCATCTGGACCATGGCGATTCCTTTGAAATCTGCAAGTCCTGCATCGATGACGGATTTACTTCTGTCATGATCGATGCCTCTTCCAAACCGTTTGAAGAGAACATCGAAATCACCCGTAAGGTAGTTGAATACGCACATGCCCATGGCGTTGTTGTCGAAGCAGAGCTGGGTACACTGGCCGGTGTCGAAGACGAAGTCAAGGTTGCGGCTGAAGATTCTTCCTATACACGTCCGGAAGACGTTGAGGAATTCGTCCGCCGTACCGGCTGCGACTCCCTGGCAATTGCCATCGGAACCAGCCATGGCGCATACAAGTTCAAGCCTGAACAGTGCACAAGAAATGAAGAAGGAATCCTTGTACCGCCGCCGCTGCGCTTTGACATCCTCGAAGAAGTATCCCGCCGTCTGCCGGGCTTCCCGATCGTTCTGCACGGATCCAGTTCCGTACCGCAGGAATATGTCAAGATGATCAATGAAAACGGCGGAAACATGCCGGATGCGGTAGGTGTTCCGGAAGAACAGCTGCGCAAGGCTGCGTCCATGGCTGTATGCAAGATCAACATCGACTCCGATCTGCGTCTGGCCATGACCGGTACGATCCGCAAATACTTCAATGATCATCCGGCGGATTTCGATCCGCGTACCTATCTGAAGCCTGCCCGTGCCAATATCAAGGAACTGGTCAAGCACAAGATCGTTGACGTACTGGGCTGCGACAACAAAATCTGAATCATTAAATCATGAGCACTGCCGGGTCTGAGAGGATCCGGCAGTCTTTTTCTTTCTCTGCGGTGTACAATAAGGAATATGGAATGTCCTGTATGCCATGAACAGCTGCGCGAGGATACGAAGTTCTGCCCTTACTGCGGAACTGCTTTAAGCGCACCGGAAGAAGAAACACCGGAGAAACTGCCGGCTGCCAGAATGATCAAGATCGCCGAAAGCTATACCGGCAATATGGCTGCGGCCAGGGAAATCGCCGCAGAAGCCGGAGACATCAGAGAGCTGCGGACCGGGTGCGTCAGATGGATACAGGCCCGCAACAAAGGTCTGTTTGAAGATGTCCTGGAACCGGAAGAAGGCAGAGAAGAACTGCGGGAACTGGAAAACCTGGATACAGAACTGATCCCGCTGGATTATGAAGAACGGATCGTCATTCTCATGCATGTCACGGAAGGACTCAGCGATGCGCAGATCGCGGAAGAACTCGGCATCAGCCCTGCCTATGTACAGGCGCTGCTGCAGAGCGCATTTGTCAAAAACTATCCGGCCGGAAAGGAAAGCACGGAACGCAGCCTGCCGGTCAGAGAGATGCCTGTTTCTTCCGGTGACGGGAAGAAAACAGCCCTGCGGATGAAGATCATGATCATTGCGGCAGCCTCTGTTGTGCTTGTACTCGGCATTGTACTGGCATTCCGGCGGACCGGATCCAATGCCTACCGGCAGGCCATGGAAGCACTGGAAAAAGAAGACTATGATACGGCTGTTGAGCAGCTGCAGAAAGCCGTGCGCTTCGGCGTCGGCGGCGATGAGACCGTATGGACTCTGGCGGATGCGCTGTACCATGAAGAAGACTATGCGGCAGCCCTTGTCCGCTATGAAGACTACTACAAGGAAAACAGAACCGATAAAGCCGCAGAGATGATCAGCAGGTGCTGCCATACCCTGGCAGACCAGTACCTGACCCAGGACAATGCCGGAGTTGCACTGGAATATCTGCGCGATGATATTGCGCTGACATCGGATGTGTATGCGCAGATCCGTACAAAGGCAATCGAAGATCCGGAAGGTATCTGTACCGATGAAAACGGAAACCGGTGGGATGTTTACGGACATCTGCTCTATGCCATATGCCGGGATATGGACCAGGAAGAAATGTTTGATCTGGAAGTGCAGTATGATGAAGACGGACATTATAAAAGCATGAAAGCATTCCTGCCGTCCTCTTCCAGAAAGAATGTATATGCGTCCTTTGATTTCAGTGAAGATGCGCAGTATGAAGTCATGTTCGTCCGGGAAAAAGAAGAAACGGAATACCAGATCGTCCGCAGCGTCTATGAAGATGATCTGCTGCAGAGCGAACATACCGCAAAAGACAGCTATACAGATACCAGAATATATACCTATACCTATAACGAAGACGGTACTGTCAGCGGTTGCCGGATCGAAGATACCGATACCGGAGAAACCGCTGTCCGCACATATGTCTATCAAGACGGTGTCCTGGAATCGGTCTATGAAAAAGACGATGATACACTGCGTACGGCACACCTGACATATGATGAAAGCGGCCGGATCATAGAAGAAGAGATCCGCGAGAATGTCGTGGAGAAAGTACTGCACAGAGTCTATGCATATGATGAAAGCGGACGATTGACGGAAGTTACGGAAGAGCGCAGCGAAAAAGAAGGCAGAAGCGTACCGGGCGGCACATACCGGCAGACGGTCTATACCTGGTCAGCCGGCAGGATCACGCAGGCGGAGGTACGCAACCGGAACGGACGCATCATCGGGCATGGCATCTATGTGCCGGACAACGGCATGCTGTATTTATATGACCGCAGGTGAACTACCACACCCATGCGGTGCTTGTGCATTCCTATGGATGTGGCTTCTGAGATCCGTGAAAGTTGCCCCTTTCGGACCTGAGATATTCTCAGGCTTTCCGTAATGCTCAGGGACGGACACACGCCCCCTATCCGTTTCCGGATTACATTTATGATTCTCTGCTCAGCGGATGAAGATCACGGAATCCCACTGTCTTCACTTCCTGAAGAAATGACAGGTCTCCGATCCCCTCAAAAGCATCCGGTATCGCTTTGCGCAGGATGTTCGCTGCCGCATTGATATCCGCCTCTTGTGATCCTCTTCCCGCTGAAGGAATATCCGTTTCCTTCTCCATATGCAGGCATCTCATCATGGTCGATGAAGCTGGCCATGCTCGTATACGATTCTTCCTGCATGATCACTCTGATCCCTTCTCTTTCCGCCTTGTATCTGATCATATCGATCAGCCTGCCATGCGGGATCTGCACGAATGTCTGATTCGATCTTTTTGACATCTGTGCCTCTGTCTTCCAATGCGTGTTCTTCCCGATCACCAGTGTTCCGATATTCCTTCTGACGCATTCTCTGACCAGATGACTGCTGATCTTATGCATCTCATCCAGCAGGAACGCAGAACGTTTCCGTCCGATCGCCGAGAGTCTGGAAGTATGCACGTTCACTGTCTTCGGATCATGCCCCTTCATCAGAATGCCTGTGTACTTTGCCTTTGCTTTGTTATAGGACTGATTCTCCGCTTTGATCGCACCACCCTTGTACAGCACCGGACTTTCTCCGTCATTGCATACGAAAGCTATGATGTTCTCCACACCGGGATCGATACCTCCGGCATATGTACCTCTGCATTCTTCTGTTTCTCTTTCCTGTTCGTATATCAGGATGATCTCGTAATCTGAATAATACGGTCTGATCTTCACCTCCTTCAATACGGCACCGTCCGGTATCCTGACATTCAGCCTCTCCTTTGTCTTCGGAAGTTTCAGGTACTTTCTTCCATCCTGTGTCTCATATATGACACAGTCCTGATTCGTCATCGTGACAGTTCTGTGATCTGCTTTGGTATATCCCGGCATCTTCGGTCTTCCTGTAAACGCAGAAGGATCTTTATTATATGCCTGAAGAGCCTTCAGCCAGTTCCCGAACTCACCGACGGTTTCTTTTGCGGCTGCCTGCGCACTCTGCATCGGAAGTCCATTGAAATAATCAGGATTCTTCGTCACACGGAGAAGTCTGTCCATAAAGGAATACCGTATCACTCTCCCGGGGAGATCTCTTCCTGTCGCAGAACATGTAAGGAGCACTTCCTTCCGTACTTCTTCCTGAAGAGGCTGGGGTTTCTCTTTCCCTTCCAGAGTGAACCACTGACGCAGACGGAAAAGGACCGCATTCCTAAGATTTCTGGACTTCCCGGTCATAGCGGCGCAATAGTCAAATAAAGCAGGATAGCGGGTCCTGCAAATGTGAAATCCTGTCATTCCGTACATATGGCTGATTGTTATAAATATTTCTTTATTAGTACATATATTATATCATATCCATATATGGATGTATATGATTCCGGAGGATAATGCAATGAGAAGAATGACAAAAGAAGGATACTATCTGAACAGGCACAGCTGCTTCCTTCTGCAGTATCATATGGTGCTTGTCACCAAATACCGCAGACCTGTTCTTACCGGTGAAATCGGAGATCATGTATACAATACGATACGCATGACGATGGAAGAGAAGGATATCAGGATCATTGAGATGAACGGAGAAGCCGATCATATCCATATCCTGTTTGAATGCGGACCGGAGATTGCACCGCTGACACTGGCGAATGTGCTGAAGACAAGATCTGCCAGATTCGTACGGCGTGATCTTCATGAAGCAGTGAAGA
>CADABS010000036.1 GCA_902786245.1 uncultured Erysipelotrichaceae bacterium | reverse complement strand
CCAAGAATAGAGTTGAATGGCTGCTTAAGTATTTCTATTCATGGCAGATTCATTATAAGTCAGCTATCGTTCTATCCACAAAATTGTTTACTGTTAGATTATGTTTTTCATCCATTATACTTTATTAAGTTAAAACAGAGGTATACATTATGGCAGAATTAACAGCAGAAAGACTCCCGGCACTTCTGGAAAACACAGAAGAAAACACAACCGTCCAGCTTCCGGAAGGCATTTTCCGGATCAAGCTGAAAATCAGTACACCCGGGCTGACCATCCGCGGTGCCGGCATGGATAAAACAGTCATCATCTGGGATGATTATGCCGAGAAGACTGCCTCTGACGGCAAAGCATTCAATACATTCCGGACATGGACAGCGGCCGTTGTCAGCGATCATGTCACAATCGAAGACCTGACCATTGCCAATGATGCCGGCCATCCCGAAATCAAAGGACAGGAAGTCGCTCTGACCGTATACGGCGATGACTTCCATATGAACCGGTGCCGGCTGACATCCACCCAGGATACCCTGTTCGCCGGACCCCTGCCGGATGACCTGATCGAGCGGTATGACGGTTTTCTGACCGATGACCTGCGCCAGACAAAATACTGCCGCCAGTATTTCAGAGACTGCCTGATCGAAGGAACCGTCGACTTCATATTCGGCTGCGGCGAAGCACTGTTCGAAAACTGCGAGATCCGCTCCGTCTATGATGAACGCCATACCGGCTACACTGCCGCTCCCGCCCATCCGCTTTCCCAGACCGAGGGATTCCGTTTCCGCAGCTGCACATTCACAGCAGAAGACACCGTTGATGACAACAGTATCTATTTAGCCAGACCCTGGCGCGATTACGGACTCTGCGTCTTTGAAGACTGTACATACGGTCCCCATATCTGCACCGAAGGCTTTGATAAATGGAATGATACAGACCGCGACAGAACAGCGCGCTTCTATGAATATCCGCTGCGGGAAGGACGCGTAAGCTGGGCAAAGAAACTCCGGTAGGATTTTATGAAAAACATGACAGAAGGAAGCCTGTATTCGCATCTGTGGCGCTATGCGCTTCCTTTAATACTGGCCAACTGGCTGCAGCTGGCCTATAACGCGGCCGATTCCATGATCGCCGGACGGCTGATCGGCAAGGAAGCCCTGGCGGCAGAAGGCATCGCCGCTCCGGTCATGAACCTTGTCATACTGGCGGTATCCGGATTATGCATCGGAGCCGGTGTATTCATGAGCGAATGCTACGGTGCCAAAGATATGGTCTCCTTCCGCAGATCGCTGTCCGCCGTCATGAAAGCAGGTCTGCTGCTGAGCCTGGCCATCATGGTTCCCGGGGTTCTTCTGACACCTGCCATCCTGCGTATTCTGTCTGTGCCTGCCGAAATCTTTGCGATTACCGGTATCTATCTGCGCATTACCTTTATCGGCATTCCTTTTACCTTTATTTATAATGCGCTGGCTGCCGCCATCAAAAGCGTCGGCGATTCGAAAACACCGCTGCGCTTTCTGGCAGTATGCTCCGTCCTGAATATCGTTCTTGATCTGGTCCTGCTGGGAATCTTCCATTTCGGCATCGCCGTCAGCGCCGCGACGACCGTCTTTGCCCAGGCGGTTTCCGCCGGTCTGGCATACCGGTGCATCGTCCGGGAAATGCCGCAGCTTCTGCCGGAGAAAGATGATCTGAAAACAGATGCGGCCATATTGAAAAAAGTCATGAACTACGGTCTTCCCTCGGCACTGCAGCAGGCGGTGCAGCCGATCGGCAAGGTTCTGATCCAGTCGCAGGTGAACATGCTGGGTGTCAGCACCATTGCCGCATTCAATGCGGTCAGCCGGATCGACAGCTTTGCCCTGATTCCGGAGCAGAGCATCGCCGCATCCATCTCGACCCTGATTGCCCAGAACCGCGGCGCCGGAAAACCGGAGCGCATCCGCCGGGGATTCCTGACCGGTATCGCCATGGAGATCGTCTACGGCATTTTCATCGGCATCGCTGTATTGTTCACCGGCAGATATCTGACCGCCCTGTTTGTCTCCGGCAGCGGCAATGAAGCCGTCATCCGGGAAGGAACCGCATATCTTGCAATCATGGCATTCCTGTATGTCCTGCCCGGTCTGACCAACGGTTTCCAGGGCTACTGCCGCGGCGTCGGAAAGATCCCGGTCACGATACTCTGTACATTCATCCAGATCTCCCTGCGCACCCTTGGCACCTATATGCTGGCGGAAAGAACCGGGATCCGGGGCATCGCTGCCGCCAGCGGGATCGGCTGGACAGCCATGCTGCTGTTTGAAATACCATATGTATTCATGCATATGAAAAAACTGACGGACCGGAGATGATCTGAAAATACTGAAGCGGAGGACACAGCCTCCGCTTTGTTTTTGATTTCAGTGATGGATCACATCTTCCTCATTTCTGATTGCGGCGATCACATCGCGTGCTTCTTCACTCATCAGATATGCATAGGTGGAATCCGGCACAAGTTTTCTGAGTAGACCGTAATCCTGATCCTGAATGCATTTTCTGACCGTACTGGCACTGATCGCCATGCCGTCCGCCTCCAGCCGCGGCACGACGATGCACTGAATGCCGTATCCCGGCAGTTCTTCCTGCATGATCCGGTTATACACCGATGTAACGGCACTGACCGGTTCCTCCCCCACCCATCTTGCAGATATGTTCAGCGTTTCCGCAATCCTTCTGAACACGGTCAGATCCAGTCTTGCCTGTCCCTGAACAATATCTTCTTCATCTTTCAGAAAATATCCCGGGAATGTCGCGGCAGAGATGATGTACGGCCCGCAGTCATGCAGTATGACATTAGGCAGATGGCGCGTACCTTCTTCGACCAGGCGTTTCCGGACGGAAAAAGGCACCAGACTCTTATCTTCGGATACGACAAACAGATGCAGATGATCGCAGGATGCGGCCGCCTGTTCCGCCAGATACTGATGGCCTCTGGTAAACGGATTGGCATTCATGACGACCGCTGCGCTGTTACCTTCCTGTCGGGTCTCTGCCAGAGCCGCAAGATACGAAGAAAATCCGTTCCTGCGGTTTTCCATGAAAACGAGCTTGTTTTCGACCCGGGCAATCTCATGAAAGCCGATGTCACGGAAGAACATTGCGGCAGACGGCTTTGTATATAAGAACAGATGGAAATTGCCCCGGGCTGACTGGACATCGATCAGATGCGTGACGATCTGGTTGAGCAGTCCTTCTCCCTGGTGACCGCTGCTGACCGCAAAGCACCGCAGCGTATTGCCGTAACAGCTGCCGGTCGCCGCAATATTTCCTTCTTCATCATACATGGCACATATATAATCCAGGGAATTATCCCTGCGGATGCCTTCTTTTTCAAGCAGCCTGTCAACCTTTGCCAGTGCTCTTGCATCATTCATGCGGATTTCGGAAATATAGTATTCCATTATGCCCGTTCCTCCTTGAGAAAATGCATCAGCCAGCACACCGCCAGAAGATCTGCGCTGCCGCCGGGTGACAGGCGTTCATTGATATATTCCGCATTCAGCTGTGCCATCGTATCCGCATCCGGATATGCATTATTCTTCAGTATTTCTGCGGCCTGGGCAGCTGTTTTCTTCTGCAGCGCAATGCCGCCTCTGTGGATCATATTGGTATCCGGTGTAGATGCGATGATGGCAAGAAGCGCAGCTCTGCCTGCTTCATCCCTGCTTTTTTCCGATTTCAGTCCTTCTTCCAGCACCGGCAGTCCGTGTTCTCTGACCGCGGGGAAGCCTGCTTCCGCTTCGCCCCGGATACCGGCGATGCCGTATTCCGCATAGATCTTCTGTCCGGCGGTCACGGCTGTTTCCGCATTGACGCCATGCAGTTCTCTTTCCGTGATGCCGGCAGTCATCGCGGCTGCTTCAGCCAGTACCTGATCAGGATCATACCGGTCCTGGGGAGCCAGTCTGCCGAAAGCGGCACAGAGGATTCCCATGGAGAAGATGGCACCTTTATGGGTATTGATTCCGGCTGTCATTCTGTACATTCTGCGCTCTGCTTCTTTTCCCGGATCTCTGAGTCTTTTCAATGTTTCCGGGGCGGGCAGCTCTGCCGATTCCATACCGGTCTCTGCGCAGGATGCGAAATACGGCCAGAGGGCAGAAGCGCTGGCCATGAATGTATAGATATCCATATCCGCATGGCTGCCGCTGTCATTCCGGTCGACAAGACCGGGTTTAGGTGTTACGCATACTTCGTACAGAAGGGCCTGAACCGTGCGCGATGCAATTATGTTCCGGTCGCTTTGATCCAGTGATTCTTTCAGGACTCTTCCTGTCGCTTCCTGCAGTTCAGCGACGGAATGCGTCCGGCTGCGGGCGCATTCTTTGGCCGGTTTTCCGCAGATCAGACATCTGCGCGGCGCAGGACGCTCCAGTTTGTTTCCGCAGGTATCGATGACATCCATGTCATACAGCCGCCCGGCTGCAGTTTCTTCTTCAACTGCGCAGGTCAGCTGCTTGATTTTCTGCTCATCCAGATCCGTGATGTACATGCCTTCGCATCCGGTCGCTTCATCCGTTTCTTCCTGAAAAAGAATCTTTCCGCCTGCTTCCCGGATCCTTTCCAGCAGCTGCCGGCGTCCTTCCGTGAAACCTCTTCTGATCAGCGGTGTATTCTTCACGGGACCGGCGATATTCATGGAAAAACTGATCAGGGGACGCTGATACTGTTCCAGCAGTTCCCGCTGCCGGAAAGACCGTCTTTCTCTTGCGTCCAGCATCATTGCCAGATCAACCTGCTGTATCTTTTCCATAAAGGTTCCTCTCAGTCTTCAGATTCCAGTTCATTGCGCAGCACCGAACGGACCATTTCAATCATATCCTGGGCAAAGCGGGGCAGTACCTCGCTTTTTCTTGTACAGGCATAATAGTGCCTTTTGTTCTCATACTTTTTCAGCGGATAGAACACGCCGCCTGCATCAATCATAGCATCATCATAATACACATTCGGGCAGAGCATGCACGCACCGGATGAAACTGTCACTCTTCTGGCAACTTCCAGCGAATCCGTTTCCAGGATCACCTTCGGCTCAAGCGCATATTTCCTGAACAGATAATCCTGAATGCTGCGGACGCTGTGTCCTGGCTTCAGATATACATATTTCTCTGCCGCAGTATCTTCCACGGAAAGCGAAGTGCCGTTGCGGAATACATCGACCAGACCGGAGGATGAGCCGGCCAGGATCCCGATGATTTCCTTCTCGATCAGCTGATAGTCGAATTCCGCACTGGTCGTATCGGTTGCGGCAAACATCAGATCGACATCGCCGGTCCGCAGCATCTCTTCGATCCGCACACTTCCCGCTTCGGTAATTTCCAGAGAGACATCCGGATAGCGCGAAGTAAATACGGGAATGACATACGGCAGTATGCGCATGGAACGCTGTACGCTGATGCCGACCCGCAGCCGTCCGCTGTTTTCCTTCCGTATATCCTGGAGCTGGTTTTCAAGTCTCCTGGAAGCGGTGATGATGGTCTGTGCACATTCGACATATTTCTCACCGGCATATGTCAGCTGCATCGGCAGAGACGAACGGTCAAACAGTGCTACACCGGTTTCGCTTTCGATCTGCCGCACCATCTGGCTCAATGATGGCTGAGAGACACTCAGTTTCCTCGCAGCCGCCGTAATGCTGCCCTCTGCAGCAATCGTACAGATATATTGTGCCTGTCTGAAATTCATATGCCACCTCCCGAATGTAAGCGCTATACTGATAGTACCATCATTTTCAGATGTATAAGTATTTTATTATATCTTTATGGTATTATTCGTATTTTTAAGTTATATCTTTATCTGCTAAATTGTACATGTAAGGCACATTATCTATATAGGAAAGGAGAAATTGCCATTATGGAAATCAAAAAGGCAGCGGTAGCAGGAACCCTCGAGTCCAGTGACTGCATGGTAACTGTCGAACCCGGCAGCGGTACGGTCGAACTCGATCTCGAGAGCGCTGTAATCCGCCAGTTCGGAAAACAGATCCGCAAAGTCATCAATGAAACACTTGCGAATCTGGACGTTACGGACGCAAAAGTCACGGTTGTCGATAAGGGAGCACTCGACTGCACGATCAAGGCGCGCGTCGAATGCGCTGTTTACCGCAGCAACGGCATCACAAACAATCTGCCGTGGGGAGGAGCAATCAAATGAATCCGAATCTGAAGCGTCTCCGCAGAAGCATGATGTTTCTGAACTGCCAGAAACCTGGTCTCATCAAAGACCCTTATATCTATGCACCTGACTCCATCATGCTCGATCTGGAAGATGCGGTCGCCGAACGTGAAAAAGACGCAGCCCGCTACTCCCTGTATCATGCACTGCAGGAAATCGATTACCGCGGTGTTGAGCGCGTAGTCAGAATCAACGGTCTGGACACGGATCTTTGGGAAGAAGATATCCGCTGTGCAGTTGCCGGCGGCTGCGATGCGATCCGTATCCCGAAAACAGAAACCGCAGAGGATGTCCGCAGAGTTGAAAATGCTGTCATCGCAGCAGAAAAAGAATTCGGCAGAGAAGACGGAAGCACACTGATCATGGCTGCGCTTGAATCTGCCAAAGGCGTCATGAATGCATTTGAAGTCTGCTCTGCTTCGGAAAGACTGTTCGGTATCGCTCTTTCCGGCGGCGACTATACAAAGGACCTGCAGACAACAATCTCCGGCACCGGTGTCGAGCTGATGGGTGCCCGCCAGCACATGATCATTGCGGCAAGAGCTGCCGGCGTTCAGTGCTTTGACACTGTCTACACAAATCTGAAAGACATGGACGGCTTCCGCCGCGATGTCGAAACGATCCATACGATGGGCTTTGACGGAAAATCCATCATTAACCCGCGCCAGATTCCGATCGTACATGAGATCTTCACACCGACTGAAAAAGACATTATCTTCGCGGAAAAGGTCGTCCGTGAAATCGATACGAAGAAAGCACAGGGCATCGGCGTCTTCACCGTTGACGGCAAGATGATCGATATCGCCTTCTATGACGGCGCTAAGCGTACACTGGCACTTGCCAAGGCATCCGGTGTTTATAAGGGGGATCTGTAATCATGAAAAATGCAGTAGGACGTGAAATCCCTGAAGAGATCCTCAGTCTGACGGGAAAAGAGCCCTTCCAGGGCAACAACTATAAAGAAGGCGTTCCGTTCCAGCGTTCCGCGCCGACGGTACACCCGGTCATGGACAACCAGCACAGCAAAATCGTGCAGAGCATCCGTGAAGCACTGGAGAAGTGCAATGCGCATGACGGCATGACCGTCAGCTTCCACCATCATTTCCGTGAAGGCGACCTGATCGTCAACATGGTCATGAACGAAATCCACAACATGGGTCTCAAGAACATCAAGCTGGCAGCGACTTCCCTGGGCAAAGCCCATGAAGCAATCGTTCCGATGATCGAAGACGGAACGATCACCAGCATCGAAGCATCCGGTGTCCGCGGCAAGATCGGTGAAGCAATTTCCAACGGTAAGCTGCAGGGACTGGCAATCATGAGAAGTCACGGCGGCCGTGTCCGTTCCGTATTCTCCGGTGAAACCAAAGTCGACATCGCCTTCATCGGCGCTCCGACTTCTGATGAATACGGCAACCTGAGCGGTACCGGCGGAAAGACAAACTGCGGTGTCATCAGCTACTCTGCCGTCGATGCGGACTGCGCAGACTATGTCGTCGCAATTACCGACTGCCTGGTTCCGTTCCCGAACTATCCGGCCCAGATTTCCATGACGAATGTCGACTATGTATGCGTCGTTGACGCCATCGGCATTCCGGAAAAGATCGCAACCGGCGCAGCCAAGCCGACCACGGACCAGCGCAAGCTGATGATGGCGGAATACTGCACACAGGTCGTCGTCAACACACCGTACTTCAAGGACGGATTCTCCTATCAGACCGGTGTCGGCGGCGCTTCCATCGCTTCCACGATCTCTCTGACACGGATCATGGAAGAAAGAGGCGTCAAGATGGGATTCGGCATCGGCGGTCTGACAAAGCCGATGTGCGACCTGCTTGAAAAGGGACTGGTCAATGTCCTGATGGATACACAGGCATTCGATCTCGATGCGGTTACCAACATCGAAAACCCGAATCACTACTACATCACGGCAAGCGAATATGCGAATCCTTTCAACAAAGGCGCATTCGTCAATAAACTCGACTACGTCATTCTGGCATCTCTGGAAGTCGACGTTCACTTCAACTGCAACGTTGTTGTAGGATCCGACGGCATTATCACCGGCGCACAGGGCGGCCATCCTGACACAGCCCAGGGTGCCAAGTGCACGATCGTCATCTGCCCGCTGCTGCAGGGCCGTATTCCGGCAATCTGCACAGATGTAACAACAGTCACCACACCGGGTGAAAGCGTCGATATCGTCGTTACCGACTACGGTGTAGCAGTCAATCCGAACAGACCTGACCTGCTGGAAGCTCTGCAGAAAGCGGACTGCGTACCTCTGAAGACAATCGAAGAACTCAGAGACATCGCTTACTCCATTACAGGCACTCCGGATCCGGTTGAATTCGAAGACCGTGTCGTAGGAATCATCGAAGCGCGTGACGGAACGATCATGGACGTTGTCCGTCAGGTAAAACCGCTCTGATATTCATAAAATCTGAAAGGGGATAAAAAAACATGAGTTCAACAGTCGTTGGTATTCTTGGACTTCTGACGATCGTCGCGATCGTTGTAACACTGTTCAAGAGTAAAACGCAGCCGGCTATCGCATTTATCGTATGGCCGACAATTCTCGCACTGGTTCTTGTCATCGGCGGAAGATTCACCTTTGACAACCTTGCATCGATGATCAAGGCAGGCTTCAACAGTACCGGACCTACTGCTGCCCTGTTCGTCTTCTCCGTACTCTACTTCGGCATCATGACAGATGCGGGCATGTTCGATGTCATCATCGGCAAGCTGATGACATTCGTCGGTGACAACGTCATCGGTGTCTGCATCGTCACATGCATCATCGCTCTGGTCGGCCATCTCGACGGCGGCGGCGCTTCTACATTCTGTATCGTCGTCCCGGCGATGCTGCCGGTATTCAAGCGCATGCATATGCGCAAGACAAGTCTGCTCCGTATCGCAGTCCTTGCCATGGGTGTTCTGAACCTGATGCCCTGGGCAGGTCCGACGATGCGTGCTGCTTCCGTACTCGGTATTGAAGCAGGCAGCCTCTGGCAGACAATTCTGCCGATCCAGATCTGCGGTATTATCCTGTCTCTGGTTCATGCATACTTCACAGGCGTACAGGAAAAAGCACGCGGTGCAGGCCTGAATGGAAAACTTGCTGCTGAAGAAGGCGAAGTCGTTGAAGAAGAAAGCGATGACGCCTCCGTTCCGGCAAGCAATCCGGAACTGGCACGTCCGCAGCTGTTCCTGTTCAACATTCTGCTCACGATCGGCGTTATCGCAATGCTGATCTGGGATGTATTCCCGAGCTACTATCCGTTCATGATCGGTGTTGCACTTGCTCTGTTTGTCAACTATGGCTTCACTGCCAAGATGCACAAAAAGATCATCAACCTGCATGCCGGTCCGGCTCTGATGATGTGTTCCACTCTGATGGGCGCTGCTGTCCTGATGGGTATTCTGACATCCAGCCTCGGTGCAGACGGTGCAGTCATTTCCGCAAAGACAATGGAACTGCCTGCAGACGCAATTCCGTCTGTTGTCCGCTGCCTGGCAGGTCTTGTATCCGCAGTTCTTCCTGCAGCTCTCGGAAGACATCTGCCGCTGGTCATCGGTATCCTCTCTGTACCTCTTGCTCTGGCATTTGATACAGACTCCTACTTCTACGGAATGCTGCCGGTCGTCATCGGTATCGGTCAGGCCTTCGGTGTTGAAGCACTGCCGATCGCTGTCGCAATGGTCGTATGCCGCAACTGCGCTACATTCATCAGCCCGATGGTTCCGGCTACTCTGCTCGGCACTGGTCTTGCAGAAGTCGATATCAAAGACCACATCAAGGCAAGCTTCATGTACGTATGGGGCTTCTCCTTTCTGTGCATGATCGTAGCCATCATCTTCGGCATCATGCCGCTGTAATCAGCATCTTCAGACTATTTCAAAAGCTGTATCGCACTGATACAGCTTTTTTCTGTATATTTCCCGGGAAAAAGAAAAACCTATACGACCTCCGGGATCACGGCAGCCAGCTGCCGCAGCGAATCGCACCGGTACTGCGCATCCGGAACATCGCCGAAGCCCCAGGAAACGAAGATAAAAGGTACATCTGCTTCTTCGCAGCACTCCTGATCCCGGGCAGTATCGCCGACATAGACGGGATGCTGCAGATCATGATCCCGTATCAGTTTCCGCAGATTCTCCGGCTTATCCAGGCCATTGTCTCCGAAACAGATATGATCCGTTACATATTCCTCAATGCCGGCATGGGCCATGACCGCTTCGATATAGCCTCTGCCACAGTTGGAGAGAATAAACAGCCGGTAGTCTTTGGACAGCTGCTGAAAGGTTTCTCTGACATACGGATACAGATCGGTTCCGTGCAGACGGATCTCTTCATTTTCCTTCTGTTCCATGATTTCCGCTTTTTCTCTGGCTTCCTCAAGAGGCAGATCCGGCAGAACTGCCATCGCCCAGTCATCCATTGTCTTTCCCATCAGCGAAGCTGCTGATTGCTCATTCAGCGGAACATGCGGCTTTCCGAGTTCCGCAAGATATCTGTTCCAGGACGCAATAATCGGACGGATGCTGTTGGTCAGGGTTCCGTCGATATCAAAAATCACCGCATCTGTTTTCATGCCGGTTTCTCCTTTTTCAGCTACAGACATTGTATCGGAATACATCCGGTTTTGTATCAGGAAATGCATGCAGTCAAAGCGGTTCACTTGTCACATCCGCTGGTGTATACTAATGCTCATATCAGAAAGGAACACCATGAACAGAAAAACAAGACTTCTGAGCTTTACGGTCATGTTTGCGGCAGTGAACTATGTCGTATTCACCTATGCAAAGATCAATATCCCGGTTCCCGGCGGCGGTGCCGTGGCAATTCATGTTGCCAATGCGGTCGTCGTTCTGTCCGGATGGCTGATCGGTCCGGTATACGGCGGACTGGCAGGTGCTGTCGGACTGTCGATTGCGGATATTCTGGATCCCCTGTATATCGCATCTGCTCCGAAGACATTCTTTCTGAAATTCATGATCGGATTCATTGCCGGAAAACTGGCACAGAAAATGTCGCTGCACAATACGGAAGATGCGAAGTCCATTACCCGCATCACCGCTCTCAGTGCTGCGGCGGCCCTGGGCTTCAATGTCATCTTTGAACCTGTCATCGGATATATTTACAGAAGATTCCTGCTGCGCACGACCGCGGAAGCTGCAGCCATTCTCACCACCTGGCTGGGCGGTGTCACTGCCTTCAACGCAGTCATCTGCGTATTTGTGTCCGTCCTTCTGTATAAAGCACTCTACCGGTCCTTCCGGCAGATCGCACAGAACTGAATATATGAACTGCCGCAGTCTGCGGCAGCTTTTTCATATTGCAATCTGATGGCCTATCCCTTCAGCATCAATGTCCCCGCTACGATCAGAAACTCACCGAGCAGATAGGCAAGCATCACCGTGAAATGTTTTCTGGCAATGATATCCGGACGTCTGTAATAGCGGACCAGAAACAGTGTGCAGTCGGAAACGAAAAACAGAACCGCTCCGCAGAATGCGGTCAGAGCACCGAGGCTGTGCAGGGAGCACAGCTGCATCAGCGCAAACAGATTCATGACGCTGTTGCACAGCAGATAGACATACATCGGCAGAACCATGATCCGCGGTGCCGTATCTTTTACCATCCGGATGATTTTCAGCGATATGCTTGAATACAGCAGCGCTGCCGCTGTGATCAGGACCCATGGGATATCCGCAAATGCGATCCGGCGGAGATATACAGCCATGAAGAAAACATGGCTGCAGATGAATGCAATGCCTCCGTATGCAAACCAGTGATGTCCTTTCGGCATCAGCAGCACATCGCCGAGCCAGCTGAAGAACAGCGCAAGGATCAGGAAAACAGACGGATTCTCCGCAGAAAAAACATAGTACAGCAGAAGAAACAGAAGCAGAAACGGTTTCGTGATTCTCCGCTTCGCCCGGTCATCCGCCCAGCTGGAAATGAGATGAAGTATGCTGAAAACAATAAACAGTATCAGCCACAGATGTGCAGTCATGATATTGCCCGGTCTCTCTCTGATTTCATTGTATACAAAACCGGGAAGAAAAAAACCCTTCCGCCACCAGATGGAAGGGCTGATCTGTACATTATTCGACGCTGATCAGTTCAATTCTGAAATTCAGTTCTTTTCCTGCCATCGGATGATTGGCATCCAGGGTGATATTCGTATCATCCTTTTCGGTAACCGTGACACCGAAACGGCGTCCGAGTTCATCGGAGAGATATACCCTCTGTCCGAGCGTCAGGTTTTCACTGCCCGGCAGGTCTGCAATCGGCAGAACCAGGATCATGCGCGGATCGGCGAAGCCGTATGCTTCCTCCGGCATCAGATGGACATCTGTGATCTGACCCGGTTCCATATCGGCAACTGCCTGGTCGAATCCGCGGATCATCATTCCCGCACCGCAGACAAATTCCAGCGGCTGACCCCGGTCATAAGACGAATCGAACTGGGTGCCGTCATCAAATGTCCCTTTGTAATGAACCGTGCATTTTCTGCCGGCGTTCTTTCCTTCAACCGTACAGTGGCCCGGACATCCGCCGCAGCCTTCCTCAGAACAGCCGCCGCATCCCTCTTCCGAACCGCAGCCATGTTCCTCTTCATGATGATGATCATGGTGATCGCATACCGCGTCAGAACCGGTCAGTTCACCGCTGAGATATGCTTTGACCGCATCATCCGTATTTCCTTCAGCACCGGCACAGACCTCAATGCCGGCATCTGCGAGCGCAGCTCTTGCACCGGGGCCCATACCGCCGCAGATCAGCAGTTCCACGCCGTATTCTTTCAGCATATCCGCCAGTGCTTCATGGGCGATGCCGTTTGAGGAAATGATCTGCGAAGATGCGATTTCTCCGTTTTCAATATCATATACTTTAAAATTCTCTGTTCTTCCGAAATGCTGGAAGACATTGCCATTGTCATAAGTAACTGCAATTTTCATATCAACAACCTCCGTACAGCAAACAATATGATACACAAATACCGAACCGAAAAAAAGGATAATCATCTGAAACCCATTCCGGACACATGCATGCTATGCTTTGAACAGGAGTTGTAACTATGCAATACAGAAATGATAAAAACGGCAGTCCGCTGTCTGTACTTGGCTACGGATGCATGCGGTTTACGAAAAAAGGCACAGGCATCGATACCGCCAAAGCCGAGAAAGAAATCATGTCCGCATATGCGGCCGGCGTCAATTACTTTGACACGGCATATGTCTATGGCGGCAGTGAAGAAGCTCTCGGTGAAATCCTGGAAAAAAACGGCATCCGTGAAAAGGTTCATATCGCAACCAAGCTGCCGCAGTATCTGATTTCGTCCTATGCAGCGCTCGACCGCTATTTCAATGAGGAACTGAGCCGTCTGCGCACCGATTATGTCGATTACTACCTGATGCATCATGTAACGGATATTGCGATGTGGGAAAAGCTCAAATCCGTCGGGATCCTTGACTGGATCGATGAAAAAAAGAAAAGCGGCGCCATCCGCAATATCGGGTTCTCCTATCATGGCAATACCGATAACTTCCTGAAGATCCTGAACGATTATGACTGGGATCTGTGCCAGATCCAGTACAACTATCTGGATGAGGTCAGCCAGGCCGGCAGAGCCGGTCTGCAGGCAGCCCATGCAAAGGGCATCCCCGTCATCATCATGGAACCTCTGCGGGGCGGAAAACTCGTCAATATGCTGCCGGAAGACGCAAAAAGCGCAATGCGCAGCAGCGGACGCAGCTGGACACCGGCGGAATGGGGCCTGCGCTGGCTGTTCGACCAGCCCGAAGTGACCGTTGTCCTTTCCGGCATGAATTCCGCTGAAATGGTCGCTGAAAACTGCCGGATCGCTTCGGAAACCGTACCCGGATCGATGACAGAGGCAGACTTTGCAGTACTTGAAAAAGTAAAGAAAGCAATCAATAACAATGAAAAAGTCGGATGCACAGGATGCCGCTACTGCATGCCATGTCCGAAGGGATTAGACATTCCCGGTATCTTCCGCTGCTGGAATACGATGTATACCGAAAGCAGACATGAGGGCAGATTCCAGTTTGCCCAGACCGTAGGGCTTACCGCAGAACCCGCCTTTGCCGACCAGTGCATCCGGTGCGGAAAATGCGAACAGCACTGTCCCCAGCAGATTCCGATCCGGCAGAAACTCAAAGAAGCGGACAGAGATCTCCGCCCGCTTCCGTATAAGATCGGTATCAATGCCGTCAGGGCATTCATGTTCAGAAAGACAAAATCATCTTCCCGGTAAATCATACTCTGCGCAGCGCCAGCGCTGCGTTTTTATATGCCGGATCCGATGTGATTTCCTTAATGACATGGATTTCCGGTGGGAAGTACACCCGCTGATCATTCTGGCTCAGTTCGATTTCGATGACTGCTCTGTCATCCCAGAACGGATATACATCGATTTCAAAATACTGCTGTTCATAGGTCAGACAGTATCTTGTCTTATGGATCGGCATTCTTGTTTCATCCGCATCTTCCAGCAGCCGCAGATATTCATCTTCCGTCAGTCTGCGTTCCACTTCAATACGCTTCAGGCCTTCTTCATCCGCCGGCTTCTTGACCGTCTCATAAGCGATATAATGATCTCCCTCACCCCTCTGCCGGACTCTTCTCTCTGTTCCTTCCGGCGCATTCAGATAGGTCTGGACGATATCGATCCGGCGGCAGTACGGATTGTTTTCCAGCCAGGCAATATCCGGATATTCGATCAGATATTTTCTTTCGGTTTCGATTTTCTGGTCGATGCCGAGGAAGCTGATGATCTCATTCATCAGATGCTTCAGCTTTTCATCAAAGGATACAGAATTGTCGATGACCCGGAAATGCGGATGTCCGGTCCAGGCCGCAATCAGCGCATCATCCATCTTGATTGCCTGTTCCACATTCTCATAGCGGGCAGCGTTGTTTTCCTTTGTATAGAATTCTTCCGCTCCCTTGGCGGCGGTAACCAGATGGAATACCGCATCATAGGAATCCCGCAGTTCCACGACATTGCCATTGACAGACGCAACTGCTTCCGCGAATTCTTCATCTGTCATATACGCTTTGTTATCCATGAAGCCGCGGTCGCAGACGATGACGATCTTATCCTTCGGCATCGTTCTGGCAGCCTGTTCAAACAGTTCTTCCTTGACCAGCTGCAGCTTCACCTGGCATTTCTGATAATCCAGATTGGTTCCGGTCGTCCAGGGACATACGCCGCCGGTGATCAGTTCCGTAGCGGTTTCCGGAATAAACAGAACCGTATAGCCCAGTCTTGAAAGATGATTCTGGATCCAGCTCATCGCTGTCGTCTTTCCGGCACAGGGACCGCCTGTTATGACAATTTTCGTGATTTCCATATGCTTTACACTCCGCATTCATTATAGCAATACTTCTCATGAAAAAAGGCGGATAGATTTCCGCCTTCAGTAAAGAGATCAGTCAAGATCATCGCCGTTGGAGGCGATCACCTTCTTATACCACGCAAAGGAATCTTTTTTGCTGCGCTCCAGTGTGCCCGAACCGTCATTGTTGCGGTCGACATAGATGAAGCCGTAGCGCTTTTTCATTTCACCGGTGGTGAAGGATACACAGTCAATGCATCCCCACGGCGTATATCCCATCAGATCGACACCGTCTTCTTCCACTGCCTTTTTCATCTCAATGATATGATTGCGGAAGTATTCAATACGGTACGGATCATGGCAGGAACCGTCTTCTTCTTTGACATCGATGGCACCGAAGCCGTTCTCAACAATGAACAGCGGCTTCTCATACCGTTCATAGAATGCATTCAGCGCATAGCGCAGTCCTTCCGGATCGATTGCCCAGCCCCAGTCGGAAACCCGGATATACGGGTTGGCAACCGAATGGGCAGAAGAACCGTCCAGCGACTTCGAAACATCTTTGTTCGCCTGCGAATCGACCGTGTTTGTCATGTAGTAGGAGAAACCGATATAGTCCACTGTACCGGCCGCAAGATCTGCCTTGTCCTGTTCTGTAATATCCAGGTTCCATCCCTTATTCGCAAACATCTTCAGGGCATATGCCGGATAGTGTCCGCGGCACTGTACATCCGACCAGAAATATCTCTGATGCATCATCTGCTGGGCAAGAACCTGATCTGCCGGACGGCAGGAGAACGGATAGATCGGAACCATCGCAATCATGCATCCGATCAGGTTTTCAGGATCGGTTTCATGACCGATCTTTACGGCTCTGGCACTGGCAACCAGTTCATAGGCACCGCACTGGTACATCGCCATTTCCGGATCCGGATAGCTTCCGAAATGAACACCGGAGTTCGTCCAGCCGAAGATATCGTTTTTGTAGTTCATCTGGTTGTTGATTTCATTGAATGTCATCCAGTATCTGACTTTGCCCTTATAGTGCTCAAAGCAGACCTTTGCGAACTTCACAAAGAAATCAATGGTTTTCCGGTTGAGGAATCCGCCGTATTCCTTGGCCAGATGATACGGCATCTCAAAATGCGACAGCGTAATGACCGGTTCGATATTGTACTTGAGCAGTTCATCGAATACATCATCATAGAACTGCAGGCCTTCCGCATCCGGTTCTTCTTCATCGCCCAGCGGGAAAATTCTAGACCAGCCGATCGATGTACGGAAGCACTTGAAGCCCATTTCCGCAAACAGTGCGATGTCTTCCTTGTAGCGGTGATAGAAATCGATGCCTACATGGTTGGGATAATACAGTCCTTCTTTTACCCCATCCGTAATGATTCTGGCTTTGTCGACAGCACCTGCCGTCATGACGTCCGCAACACTGAGACCCTTGGTTGTACCGATGACTCCGCCTTCAAATTGATGAGCAGCCAATGCGCCGCCCCAGAGGAAATTCTGATTCAGACTCATGTTCATGTCCTCCTGTATTAATGATGCATGCCGCAGTTACGGCTGATTTGATACATTTTCCTGTGCTTCTTTTTCCCGGCGCAGTTTTTCAAGCATCGGCAGAAGCAGTTCCGAATACATGAAATCAACGATGGCCGCAATCGGAATCGCCAGTAAGATACCGACAACGCCGAACATATTTCCGCATACGATGACGGAAATCAGAATCAGCAGACCGGAAACACCCAGTGTATTTCCGAACAGCTTCGGTTTGATGATATATCCGTCAATCGTCTGCAGGATGATCGTAAAGATCAGAAACAGAAGCGCATGCGAAGGCTTGATCAGCACCAGTACGAACGCGCCGAGAACACCGCCGATCAGAGGTCCGAATGTCGGAATCAGATTGAATACCGCGACGATCACGGAAATCAGACCGATGTATTCCATGCCGCATATGTTCATAAACATTGCATTCGCAAAACCGACAATGAAGCTTTCCAGGACGCTGCAGGAAATATACCGCACAAGAATACTGTCGCAGCGGCGGAAAAACTGCAGCAGCTTCGCTGTCTGTTCTTCCGAAAGAAGCGCATTCATCAGACGCAGCGACTGTTCCTTCAGATGTGCCTTCTCCAGCAGCAGATAGATCGAAAGGATCGTCGCAATGCCGAAATTGACTGCGCCTTTGCCGATATCGGCAGAAGTACTTAGAATCTTGTCGATGTTCTGGGTAATAAACGCGCCCAGATAATCTGCCCATGAATCAATCAGTTCCTGAAGATTTCCCAGGCCTTCTATATGCAGTCCGTCGATCAGTTTTTCCAGCGATGCAGCATAGCTGTCCAGATTGGAAACAAACAGTTCCGCACTGGCAATCAGCTGCGGAATGATCGTCAGCAACAGCATCATGAATGCCGCGATGACCGTGATCAGCGCTGCGAAAGCGGATATCTCCCAGCGCGTCTTGTCACTGTGAATCGGCAGGATCTTCTGATAGAAACGAGCCAGAGGGTTGATCGTATACGCAATGACACAGCCCAGCAGGACCGCCGAAAAATACCCGCGTACGGATTTCAGCGCACCGTTGATCGCCGGCAGATTCGTCAGAAATACGTAAAGAACGACCCCTGAACAGATTGCAATTGTATTCGGATACCAATTCCTGTTTTTAAATCTGGATTTCATTCTGTTCCTTCCCAAGTTCATCCGGACTGCCCGGTCCTGCAATGAAATCATTGATAATCTGAGCAATCTTTGTCTGATGAACAATATAGCTTCCATGCCCTTCCCCGGGCAGGATCATGGTTTTTGAACGGCATATATGCGCACCGATATACATCGTCTCCTTCTGCAGGACCAGGTCCTTTTCCCCGGCCAGAACCAGTGTTTCCGCCCCGATCTTGTGCAGTGTTTCCTTTGTGATCTGCGGTTCCTCCAGCATCAGCCGCAGCCGGTCATCTTTTTTCAGCAGATACATCATTCTGATCATGATCCGCAATGGCAGTCTGACACCCTGCGGGGTCAGATTGGCACCGCTGACGATCAGCGATGTGATCCTGTCTGTCTGTGCAGCTGCCAGAAGCCCGATAATGCCGCCGTCGCTGAAACCGTAGAAAACAGTGTCTCTGAGATCCAGCTTTTCCAGGAACTCCGTCATATCCGCAGCCATGTCTTCATAATGCAGAACATCCGCCGCTGCGCTTTCGCCATGTCCTCTTGAATCTACAGAATAGCATGTAAATCTGTTTTTCAGCACCTGTACTGCTTCATTGAATATCGTATGGTCCTCACCGTTGCCATGGACAAGAACAAGCGGTCTTCCGCTTCCTTCTTTTTCATAATACAGCTGTGCAGACGACAGATTGATAAACATCGTATACCCTCCTACGGCAGCAGACCGATCTGCAGAGAAAACTCTTCAATCAGCCGGTTGTACCGCTGTTTTTCCTTTTCCTTGACCGGTTTGGATGGATCATGGAAACAATGATGGATCACATCCGCATCCTTCAGTACTTCCTCCAGCGGTCCGTCAATGACATCTTTATCATCATGATGATAAATCATGGAACAGATCTGCTTTGTTTCTTCCGGATCTGTCGCATTCAGCTCAGCCAGGATTTCTTCCGCCAGAACAGCACCCTTATGGGCATGATCGTCATAGGAGCCGGAAAGATATGCATGCATATCATGAAGGATGGCAGCCATTGCCGGCAGTTCCGGATCAATGCCGCGCCGGTCGGCTACCAGCACCGCTGCCAGAGAAACACCGTACAGATGCACCAGTGCACTGTTTCTCTTCTCTTCATTTTCCACTGCCGCCAGTCTTTTTTCAGCAATTGCTCTGAGATCCTTCAGTCTTCCCATATCACATGATCCTCTCCGTCTATTGTATCCTTTTTTTTGCCCGCAGGATTTTAAGAAAACCGGAACAAAGTCCGGTTTCAGAGCCAGCGGTAGAATTCTCTGACAAGTTCTTCGTAATCACCGGTGACGATAATATGATGATTGCCGATGGAACGGGTCAGGAAATAATTCATGTCTTCTTCCGGCATGGAAATGCGGATCTGGGTACGGCAGAGATTTGTCTCTGTCAGATTTTCTTTCAGTTCCGCTGTCTTGACAAAATATCTGTCCATCAGGCCGGATGTCTTGAACACCGTGACCGGGCCCGTCGGAATCGTACCGCGGAAAGCAACTCCCAGTCCGGATTCGAAATGCGTCATCAGTTCGATCTTCTCCGGCATATTGAGCGGCAGCGTGCAGTGTGCGAAAATCATCGTTCCGTTATCGGATTCGATACGGGACGGATTTGCCATGAACGCAGGCTTGCCGGTCAGTTCGCCGATGACTGCCATGGAGATCAGCGCCGGCATATCGCCTTCGCATCCGGCATAGACACCTTCCGCATTGAGAACTGCAAGCGCCAGGCATCCTGTACCTCTGACCGGTCCGAGCAGGTCAAAGCAGCGCACGGTGACACCATCCAGTCTGTACTTCTCTACCAGACGCTTCAGGGCACCGTAGATCTGACAGCACAGTTCCGTATCTTCCGGATGCCAGTTGAATGCCTTGATCCGGTCCGTATATTCATTCGGTGTATATTCCTTCTTTGCGATTTCCGCAAAGAATTCATCCATCGGAATATCAACGATTTCAATTCCGTTTCTCTTTTTGCTTTCTTCTCTGTCAACATCGGAAGAAATCAGCCAGTCGCTCGGCTTGCCGACACAGCCCAGACGCATGGAAGAAATCTTCTTCTTTGCGGCAAAGACCGCTGCCAGGGTCTGAATGCGGTGTGCCATTTTCTCGTTGGAACCGTGAATGATCTCACCTTTGATATTGTTCTGTACCAGATAGGAAAGAATTTCCATGGAAGCTGCCAGAGAATTGTTCTTTCCGGTCGTCAGGAGGAATACCGGCTGCGGCAGTCTGTCCAGTACTGCCTTGAACATTCCTTCTGTTCCTCCGCCGCCGATGAACACCAGCAGCATATCTCTGTTCTTCACATCTTCCAGGCCGACAAAATCAATGTCATAACCGGTTCTCTCTGCCAGATCACTGACAAGATCGCGGTTGTACTGGTTGATATTGACAGTATCCGCGTTATTGGATTCTACGTAATAAACTCCGATTTTCATGATATAAATGCTCCTTTGTATAAATCCTGCACAGATATTCTAGCACAGTTCAACTGCTTAAACTCTTTACGTTCAAAGAAAAAAGCCCTTGCGGGCTCAACTGTGTCAGAATGTTACGGTTTCCGGTGCAGCAGTGAAGGAACTGAACGTCGCCACTGCATTTTTCAGCCAGTAGACAGCGGTGTTGCCGTCACCCGGCGTGTACATCCTGCGGAGACTTTCATAGTCTTCCAGCATGGATTCCTGTGCTTCGATTCTCTCGTCAAGCACTGCCTCCGCTGCGATTCTTACCCATGTGCCCTTGGTGAATGCGCAGATTTCAATCTTCGGATTGGCCGCCATCTGTTTGGCGACATCTTTGACAAGACCGGTCTGAATATACAGACGTCCTTCAAAAATGTGGGCTGTGCCGAACGGACGTACTCTGGGCTGATCGCCTTCCACCGTTGCCAGATAATATGTTCCTGCTTCTTTCAGGAATGAACAAACTCTCTCAAGATCTGTCATATGATAAACTCTCCTTCTCTTTATATATTAGCGCAATATCTCCTGTTTATCAGTTCATAAGCTCACAGAAAAAAAGAAGACAGACCGTGTCTGCCTTCTCTGCATTTCAGATTGCTCAGTCAAGTTTCGGACCGGCTGCGACAAGTGCCTTGCCGGTTTCGTTTGTTTCGTACTTCTTGAAGTTCTTGATGAATCTGCCAGCCAGATCCTTTGCCTTTTCTTCCCATTCGGATGCATTTGCATATGTATCGCGGGGATCCAGGATTCCGGAATCAACACCCGGCAGTTCTGTCGGAACTTCGAAATCGAAATAAGGAATCTTCTTTGTCGGAGCCTTCAGTACTTCGCCGCTGAGGATCGCATCGATGATGCCGCGGGTATCCTTGATGGAAATACGCTTGCCTGTGCCGTTCCAGCCGGTGTTGACCAGATAAGCCTTGGCACCGCTCTGCTGCATTCTCTTGACCAGTTCTTCACCGTACTTTGTCGGATGCAGTTCGAGGAAGGCCTGACCGAAGCATGCGCTGAATGTCGGTGTCGGCTCAGTGATGCCGCGTTCCGTACCGGCCAGCTTCGCTGTGAATCCGGACAGGAAGTAGTACTGTGTCTGCTCCGGTGTCAGGATCGATACAGGCGGCAGAACGCCGAATGCGTCAGCGGAGAGGAAGATGACATTCTCTGCTGCAGGTCCGGAAGATGTCGGACGGATCGTCTGAACGATCTTTTCAATATGATCGATCGGATAGGAAACACGTGTGTTTTCCGTTACGCTCTTATCCGCAAAGTCGATCTTGCCGTTTTCATCAACGGTAACGTTCTCAAGCAGAGCATCGCGGCGGATCGCGTTGTAGATATCCGGTTCGGAATCCTTGTCCAGGTTGATAACCTTGGCATAGCAGCCGCCTTCGAAGTTGAAGACACCTTCATCGTCCCAGCCGTGCTCGTCATCGCCGATCAGCAGACGTTTCGGATCTGTGGACAGAGTTGTCTTGCCGGTTCCGGAAAGACCGAAGAAGATTGCTGTGTTCTTTCCTTCCATATCTGTGTTGGCAGAGCAGTGCATTGCCGCAATGCCCTTGAGCGGCAGGTAGTAGTTCATCATGGAGAACATACCCTTCTTCATTTCGCCGCCGTACCATGTGTTCAGGATAACCTGCTCACGGCTGGTGATATTGAACGCAACTGCTGTTTCAGAGTTGAGTCCCATTTCCTTATAATCATCGACTTTTGCAAGAGAAGCTGTATAAACGATGAAATCAGGTTCAAAGTTTTCTGCCTCCTCTGCCGTCGGCTTGATGAACATGTTTCTGACAAAATGTGCCTGCCATGCGACTTCCATGATGAAGCGTACAGCCATGCGTGTGTCCTTGTTGGCACCGCAGAATGCATCGACGACAAACAGACGCTTGTCAGACAGTTCCTTCAGTGCAATGTTCTTCAGTTTCGCCCAGTTTTCTTCAGAAAGCGGATGGTTGTCATTCGGATATTCCGGTGTAGTCCACCAGACGGTGTCTTTGGAATTCTCGTCCATGACAATGTACTTGTCCTTAGGAGAACGGCCGGTGTAGATACCTGTCATGACATTGACAGCGTCCAGTTCTGTCAGCTGACCTTTTTCATAGCCTGTCAGTTCAGGTTTCATTTCTTCTTCGAACAGAAGTTCATATGACGGATTGTATACGATCTCTTTTGTTCCGGTAATTCCATACTTTGTTAAATTGACTTCAGTCATCCTATATCCTCTCTTCCAATATCGAAAATCCAATATCAAACCTTAGTATATTCTTATTTGACTGAAATAAAAAGCAGAAATTACATGAAATACATGCATATATACCGTATTATTCAGCCGCCTGTATGATTACCAGTGACCGGTCAGAAGTTTCCGCAGTGCGATATACCGCAGCTGCACGGTTTCATAGATATAGCGGCGTCCGTCCGGATACATATAGTCAACCGTTACACCTTCTTCTGTTTCACCGTTTTCGATTTTCATTACCGTATCTGTGATCTGCAGTGCTGCTCCGTCGATGAAAAGGATCTCAATACCGGATTCATCTGTCTTTTTCCGGCAGGTCCTTCCCATACCGGCCTGATTGATTTCAAAGAACAGTTCACTGGCCCGGGTGCTGTCGATCTGCACCGGCTCACCTTCAACAGAAACACTTCCGGTAAAACGCGATGCGGTTTCCGATGATGTAAACGAATTGGTCAGACTGTTCATGTAATCCCGGTACTGCAGAGAATACCGGATGGAGAATACGAACAGGCTGACAGGCACAATACTGAGCAGCACGACCGTCATGATCATGACCGGAACAGATCTGTCCGCAGAAGTACGGGGCGGACGTGATATTCTTGCATAGATATCTTTTGCCATAGCGCTATTCCAGTGTATTGAATGTTTCCATGATCTGCGTCTTGGTCGCAAGGCCGGAATGGAAAGCCGTTGCGCCGCCGCAGGCAGTACCGAGCTTCATCGCATAGGCATAGTCTCTTGTCTTCAGATACCCTGCCAGGAAACCGGCGACCATGGAATCGCCTGCGCCTACGGAAGACACAACGGTTCCTCTGGCTACGCCGAGCTGATAGATTTCTCCGTTCTCTGCCGCAAGAACCGCTCCGTCTTTTGCCATCGACACAAGGACATTCCGGGCGCCTTTTTTCTGCAGTTCGAACGCATAGTGAATGATCTCTTCTTCGCTGCGTATCTCCGTATCAAAGATTTCCGCCAGTTCCAGATGATTCGGCTTGATCAGAAACGGTCTGTGCGGTAGTGTCTTCAGCAGCAGATTCTTTTCCGCATCAACGACCAGATGCACCCCTTCCGGCAGAGATGCAATGATCTGTTCATATGTATCGCTGTGCATGCAGGAAGGAACACTGCCTGAAAGCACAACGATATCGCCGGCCTGCAGACGGTGCAGTTTTTCTTTCAGTTCCGCAAAATCCGCAGAAGTGATTTCCGGTCCCCGTCCGTTGATTTCCGTTTCCACACCGGAATTCATCTTGACATTGATTCTTGTCATTCCCTCTGCCGTCTCAATAAAATCTGTCCGGATACCTCTGCCTTCAATTCCTTCACGCAGCGCTTTTCCTGTAAATCCCGCAATAAAGCCAAGGGCAGTACTCTCAATATCCAGTTCTCTCAGGATCAGGGAAACATTGATTCCTTTTCCTCCGCAGTAAATGTTTTCTTTTGTATTGCGGTTGATCTTTCCGACCTGAAAACCGTCGACCCGGATGACATAGTCCAGAGCCGGATTCAGCGTTATTGTATAAATCATATGGTCCAATTCCTCCATCTGAATAATATCTGTTTTTATTTTATCTTATATATGTGCATTCTCATGAAAATTCATACCGTTATTCCTGTGAAAAAGCATATACAATAGAGACAGATAGTCTTCCAGTGCAAGGTGGTAAAGAATGGATTCCGTAAAAGATAACAGACAGAGACGTATTGCATATACAGTCAGTATTGCTGTGATTATACTGCTTGTTTTAAGTACCGTACTGATCGGCCGGAGCGCAATCAGATCGACAGAGGACGCAGTTCATTCCGTCAGTCTTCTTTATCTGAATGAACTTGCAGGCCGGCGGGAGCAGGTCGTCGCATCCAATCTCCGCAGCAATGTCCGCAATCTGCAGACTGCTGTTGAACTGATGGATGAGACCGATCTCAGCGATGAAGAACATCTGCAGAATTATCAGTCCCAGATGAAAAAACTCTATGAGCTTGATAAATTTGCTTTTGTGGACACAGAAGGTCTGATCTATACATCCTCGGGCATCCGCAATGATATCGGGGAATACTCTTTTGATTACAGAAACATAACTTCTGCGGAGATATCCGTCATGACGTATCCGGACAGAAAAAGCGTCATTATCGCCATTCCGGTAGGTCCGCTTGAATATGAAGGCAGAAATCTGATCGTCTGCTTCATGGAAATCGATATGCACCGGATGCTGGAAGGTGTTTCCCTGCAGTCAGACGGGAATAATACGACTTTCTGCAATCTCTATACTTCCGACGGAACCTCATTGACGGATGTCATCCTCGGCGGTCTGGCCAGTGAAGACAACCTCCTTGCGGCCATGGACCATGCCCAGTTCAAAACCGGTTCAAAAGAACAGATGAACAGTGACTTTGCCGAGGGGAATACCGGAACGATATCCTTTATTTACAATGACATTCAGGAAACGATGTATTATGTTCCGATCGAAGGAACGGACTGGATGCTTACCTATCTGATCCGGGAAAGCATCATCAGCGAACAGATCAGTTCAATCAGCCGCAGTATCCTTACCCGCTCCATGATCATGTCCGTGCTCACCGCAGCTGTGCTGATTGCCATGTTCTCCATCATGATCCGGCAGACCCGCAGGAATGCCCGTCTTCTGCTGGAAAAAGAAAAATCCGAAACAGAAAACAGAATCAAGCGGGAAGAACTTGAGCAGCGCATCGTTCTGCAGGAACAGCTTCTGGAACAGGAAAAACAGAGAGCGCAGCAGGATGACATGATCACCGCTCTGGCCTCTGACTACCGCAGCGTCTATTACGTTGACCTGGATGAAGACAGCGGCATATGCTACCGGGCAGAAACAGGCAATAACCAGAAAATACAGGAAGGCACCCGCTTCCCGTATCTTGAAACATTTACCAGATTTGCCGAAACGTATGTAGCCGAAGCGAACCGCAGTCAGTTCCTGCAGTTCATTCAGCCGGAAGCTGTCAGATCCGCCCTGGAAACCGATCCTGTCATTTCCTTCCGTTATCTGTACACCGACGGAGAGAAAGAGCGCTACGAACTTCTGCGGATGGCTGCTGTCAGACAGGATGCTGAAGACAGCACACCGCACGCAGTCGGCATCAGTTTCTCCGACATCGACAGAGAGACAAAAGAAAATCTGAACAGGAATCAGGTACTCAGCGATGCACTCCATGCGGCAGAGGAAGCAAACAAGGCAAAGACGGCATTCCTTTCCAACATGAGCCATGAAATACGGACACCGATGAATGCGATCATCGGTCTTGACAATATCGCTCTTGCAGATGAGAATCTGTCCCCGCAGACCAGAGAACATCTTGAAAAAATCGGTTCTTCCGCACATCATCTGCTGGATATCATCAATGACATTCTCGATATGTCGCGCATTGAATCCGGCCGTATGAGTCTGAAGAGCGAAGAATTCTCCTTCTCGCAGCTGATTGAAAAGATCAATACGATCATCAGCGACCAGTGTTCCGAAAAAGGTCTGCATTATCACTGCTCGATTACCGGCAATGTGGATGACTACTATATCGGCGATGATATGAAACTGCGGCAGGTGCTGATCAATATTCTCGGCAATGCGGTCAAATTTACGCCGAAAGACGGCAGTATCTGGTTCAATATCGAAAAGACAGCACAGTTTGACAATAAGACAACCATGAAGTTCACGGTATAAGATACCGGTATCGGAATGGATGCGGAATTCCTGCCGAAACTGTTTGACGCTTTCACGCAGGAAGATTCTTCTTCAACGAATAAATACGGAAGTTCCGGCCTCGGTATGGCAATCACCAAAAACCTGGTTGAAATGATGAACGGCACCATCAAGGCTGAAAGCGAAAAAGGCAAAGGCTCCGTCTTTACGGTTGTGCTGACGCTGGATAATACAAACCAACGCTGGGATGCGCCGGCACAGATCAACCTGCATGAACTGAATGTACTGATCGTCGACGATGATCCGATTGCTCTGGAACATGCGCGTCTGATTCTGAAAAAGAACGGCATTGCGCCGGAAACAGCGGAATCAGGCAGAAAAGCCGCAGAAATGGTCAGACTCCGCCATGCCCGCAGAAATCCGTATGATCTGATCCTTATCGACTGGAAAATGCCTGACATCGACGGTATTGAAACTGCCCGGATGATCCGTTCCATCTGCGGCAGAGAATCTGCGATCATCATTCTGACGGCCTACAAGTGGGATGACATCGTCGAAGAGGCGCAGGAAGCCGGTGTGGATTCCTTTATCTCCAAGCCTCTGTTCATTTCTTCAGTTCTGGATGAATACAGCAAGGCCCTGCGCAAGAGAAGCGCATCCAGACCTGCAAAAGCAGATCTGCAGGGAAGACGGATCCTGCTGGCAGAAGACGTGCAGATCAATGCAGAAATCATGATAATGATACTCGGTACCCGGCAGATCCAGACCGAACTGGCTGAAAACGGAAAGATCGCCGTAGATATGTTCGAGTCCCATCCGGCCGGATACTATGACGCAATTCTGATGGACATGCGCATGCCTGTCATGGACGGACTGACTGCCGGAAGCACGATCCGTGCCCTTGAGCGGGAAGACGCAAAACGCATTCCGATCATAGCGCTGACCGCCAATGCATTTGATGAAGATGTTGAGAGAAGCCTGCAGGCAGGACTCAATGCACATCTGTCCAAGCCGGTAGATCCGGATGATCTGTTCGAAACACTGGAAAGCCTGATCGCGGAAGCGGAAAACATGCATAAGAAAACAGGATGAAGGCCATCCTGTTTTCTTATGCTCTGTCTTATCTGGTAATGATCTCAACCGGAATATCGAAGATCTTGGCTACCTTGACGATCGTATCGATATGTCTGCCGACGGCAGCTGCCATATGATGCGTCGGACCAGCTTCCGACCAGCGGTTGACAAACTCACGGGCACCGCAGGTGAAGCGGGTGCGCATATTTGTATCGCCGAAGGTGAAGATCGGACCTTCTTCGTTGACGCCTTCTGCAGCGACGAACTTGAAATGTCCGTCCCTGTCCTGAGTAATTGCCAGATAGGTAACAGGTCCTGCCGGCGGATAGAACTGGGTCAGATAGCCGCCGCCTGTCTTGCCATGAAATACATCGACGATCTTCATCGTCGGTTTCTTTTCGGAAATATCCGCATCGCCGCTGCCGCTGTGGCCGATGATGCATATATCCTCATTGAAATCGATGGAATACATTTCCGAGAGCTGACCGGTGCCGGCAATCGTCTTCAGGATCGACATCGCCATGGCAACCTTGATATCGCCTTCGACCGCGCAGGCGGTACCCTGCTTGATCAGCATTGAGAATGCCGGTATGAGCATACTGTCCAGCTTGCCCGCGATTCCCTGGGAGAATCCGTCATAATGCGAAGCGACAAAGCCGAGCTGCTCGTCTTTGACCCATCTTTCAAAGGCAACGACATACTTCGCCATATCCCAGACTTTCTCAATCGTTCCGCCGCCTTCGATATCAAATGTATCCAGGATATCCTGAGCCTTGGCACGGATCATTTCTTCATCCGTGATATCATCCGCAATGGCCCACATCTTTTCCCAGTCAAACTGCTTTGTGTAGACGAACATTCTGTGATACAGATTGGTTTCATCGATATACAGATCCATCATGCCCGGATACGGTCTGCCGATCTGAGCAAGATTCGTATCGCGGAATCTTCTTCTGACCTGGGCTGCTCTGCACCAGTCTTCGATTTCCGCCTGTACCTGGGGATCGCCGCCTTCAACGACACCGGTGATGACCGCATGGCGCTTGCCTGCTCTTTCCAGATCCGCGACCATTTCACCGACCGCACCGCATGCATACAGTTCACCCAGCCATTTGGCATTGTCCGTATGGGCATAATCAGGTGCTTTCAGTTTCTGTACGTTGACCAGAACAACCGGAACATTCAGGTCTCTGACCGCCGGCAGCATATTGTAGCTGGTCGCATAGGTCAGCAGCTGCATAATCACCAGATCGACATCTGCAGCCCGGAACTGATCTCCGGCTGCCTGCGACTGTTCCTTGGTCGTAACGATGCCGCCGTCAATCAGTTCAACGGTATCCGGAATCATCTTCTTGAATTCTTTATACTGTCCCTCAAATTCGGGTACGAGGGAGGGGAACTGCGGCAGATAGGCGCCAAGGGCAATGGAGAATACACCGACTCTTGCTTTTGTATTGACTAACATGTTCATTTACCTTCCTTTTCATATAAGAACTGCTCCGGCAGGGTGACATTGAAATCCTTTGCCAGATCTCTGAAATTCTGCGGTGTGATCGTCTGCAGTTTGACCGGGGACATGCTCAGTGTCTTGACCAGGATCTCTGCTGATTTTTCAACTGTATGCATCAGTCCGAATGTCAGATCGAAATCCGGGCCGCTGGCAAACATGCCGTGATGCGCCCAGATCGCAACATCATATTTCTTCATCAGTTCGCTTGTCGCAACGGCGATATCTCTTCCGCCCGGAACCATCCATCCGACAACCCCGACTCCGTCCGGGAAGACGACCGGACATTCCGTTGCCATTTCCCAGAGTTCTCTGGTGAATACTTCATCCTGCAGAGGCAGTACGAATGTCAGTGCGATGACATTGGTCGTATGGGCATGATAGATGACTCTGTGCGTGCCGTTGCTTGCCTTCTTTTTGACCTCATGGTTCATCAGATGGCTGGGCAGTTCGCTGGTCGGCCTGCCGCCGTTGCACAGCCCCCACAGAAGCCGGTAGTTTTCACCCTTTTCATCCAGTTCGATGATGCAGGATGTATCTTCCGGATCCAGAATGACATTGCGGAAATATTTGCCTGATCCGGTGACCATGAAGTATTCCCCGGCAAGATCCGGAACACTTGTTCCGATCGGTTTCCATTCACCCGGTTCATGGAAGTATTCTCTGACTTCTTCCAGTTCTTCCGGCTTAATGCGGTAGGAAAGATTTCCTCCGTTTCTTTCATGCCATCCCTGCAGCCATCCGTCATTGCACATGCGGACGAATCCGCTGACAAACTTTACATCCATGATACTCATCTCGGCTTTACCTCCCTGATTTCAAAGCTTTCTCTGATCATATTTCTGGCGTCCTGAAGCGACGCGATTTCTTTTTCTTCCAGCATCTGCACCAGCAGATTGCCCAGTGCGGTTCCTTCTGTCGGTCCCGCATATACCGGCAGACCTGCCGCATCCGCGGTCAGCTGATTCAGATACATATCCTGGCTGCCGCCGCCGACAATATTGATTGATGTATACTTTCTGCCGTTGATCTTTTCCAGCGCATCGATTGCCCGGCGGTAGTCATCCGCCAGGGAGATATATACGGTCCGCATGATTTCTCCGGTTGTCTGGGGAATTTTCTGATCCGTATCCGCACATGCTTTTCTGACTTCTTCGATCATTGAATCCGGAGCCAGGAAACGGTCGTCATCCACATCCACCAGTGCATTGAAATCACTGCATTTCTCTGCTTCTTTGATCAGCTGCGGGAAGGAAGGCAGACTGCCCTGTTCATCCTTCAGTTCTCTGCGGATATTCTGTATCATCCAGAGACCCATAATATTCTTGAGATAGCGGAAGCGGTATGCATAGCCGCCTTCGTTGGTGAAGTTATTGCGCATGCTTTCTTCACTGGTGACCGGTTCGCTGTTTTCCACTCCCAGCAGAGACCATGTCCCGGAAGAAAGGAATATGGCATTGTCATCTCTGGCAGGTACTGCCAGATAGGCACTGCCCGTATCATGGGTCGCCGGCAGAATGACCCTGATATTCATTCCGGTCTTTTCCTGTACCTCTTCTGTGAATCCGCCCAGGACCGTACCCGGCATGGCTATTTCATTGAATATGCGCCGGGGAAGACCGAGTTTTTCAATCAGTTCATCATCCCAGTCTTTCGTCTTCGCATTGACCAGCGCCGTTGTCGTAGCATTGGTATATTCCTGTACCGCTTTCCCGGTCAGCAGATACTGCAGATAATCCGGTATCATCAGCATCCGTTCAGCCTGTTCCAGCTGTTCGGGATGTTCCTTCTTCAGTGCCAGCAGCTGATAGACCGTATTGAATTTCTGATACTGGATCCCGGTCGAAGAATAGTGATCCGCAAACCGCAGCACACCGCTGTTTTCCAGTTCTTCCCGGATGCCGTTGGTTCTTTCATCGCGGTAGGCAGCCGCATCGCCGATCCTCTGTCCGTCTCTTCCGATCAGTACATAGTCTACCGCCCAGGTATCGATGCCCATTGTTTCGGGAATGATTCCCTGTTTTCCGCATTCCCGGATCCCGGCCAGAATATGTCCGAAGAGTCCGTCGATATCCCAGCAAAGATGTCCGTCTTTTTCCATCAGTCTGTTTTCAAAACGGTATATTTCCTTCAGTCTGATCCTGCCGTCTTCCAGCCATCCGATGATATGTCTTCCCGAAGAAGCACCGATATCCACCGCAAGATGGTACTTTGTCATGGCCACAGCCTCCTTTTTTGAAATATTCTTTATATTTTGTTTTGCTTTACAACACTAGAATAACCGCGGATATACTATAATTCCATGTAGATAAGTCTTTAGTTTTTTTGAAAAAGTCTACTGGAGAAAGCCATGCTTACCTATGAACTGGATATTGAACGGGGCAGCCTGTGGCTGCGTACGACACCGAATGAATTCGCACTGAAACAGCCGTATTTCTGTACAGAAGCCGGTATATTCTATGCCCGTCAGAATTTCAATACGATCCGCGATTACAAAGACAGCTATCTGCTTTTCTATACCATTGACGGATGCGGTCTGATTTCCCAGAACGATCTGACCCAGGAACTCAGACCGGGAGAGATCCTGTTCATCAACTGCCGGACACCGCAGTCCTACAGCACTGCCCCGCAGACCGGCCGCTGGACGCATTACTGGGCCCATATTGACGGCAGCGGCGTCATGGCACTGGAAAGCCTGCTGATCCCGGATGGCAGAAATACGGTCCTGCATGCCAAGAACACGATTCTGCAGAACCGCTTTGATACGCTGCTGACAAATCTGGAAGGTCCCTCCTCCGCTGAGGCAACGCTGCGGCAGAGCGTACTAATCCACCGGATCCTGACGGATATGATCCTTGAGAAAACAGCCGGGCAGTCAGGCAATCAGCAGCTGATCATGAAAACCGCGGAATACATCCGGGAAAACTATACCCGGCATATCGATCTGTCGGAGCTGCTGGAGATTGCGGCCATGTCCAAGGCATATTACATGCGCCTGTTCCGGATGTATCTCGGCACAACTCCGTATAATTACATTCTCAACATGCGCATTACCAAAGCTAAAGAATATCTGGAAGTCACGGATAAGACCGTTCATGAGATTGCGCTGGGAACCGGCTTTTCCGATGATTCTTCCTTCAGTACCCGCTTCACCTCCATCGTCGGCACAAGTCCGCTGAAATACCGGAAGAGCGCAATCACCCGCAATCAGTCATCCGTGTAAAAAAGCCATCCTTCTCAGATGGCTTCGCTTTTTTCATAGGCTCTGCGGGGATATTCGTCTTCTTCCACATAGATCGTTCCGCAGTGTTTGAATCCTTCTTTTTCCAGCAGACCCTGCATGACGGTATTGTCGCCATGGGTATCGATCCGCAGGTGGCCGCACTGTTCATAGGCCCAGCGCAGACAGAATCTGCCAATGCTTCTTTCCGAATGATCGGAAGCGATCCTGTGCACGACGCCATAGGCGCTGTCATCCTTCCAGTTTCCTTCCGTGATCTGCCGGTAGGTCGGTTCAATATCTTCGCCGCAGATAAAGAAGAATGTACCGATGACATTTCCTTCATCATTGACGCATACATAGCTGTGTCCGTCACGGATGTCCTGATGAATCAGCGATTCCGGCGGCCAGCAGGTCGGTCCCCACTGGTTCGGATTGCCGTTTTCAGCCATGAACTGCCGGGCATGTGCATATATTTCCATAACGCGGCTGACGTCGGATTCTTCGGTTCTGCGGATTCTCATATACAGGATCTCCTTTGTCTCCACATTATAGCCGAATGCCATGGCAAATACGGAACAGATGCTTCGGCTGAAAAAAATAAATCCCGGCTGTATACCGGGGATCTTACGCAAAGTAAGTGAAACCAGGTCTTGAGTTGAGGAGGTACTCAGAAGAGTGCCTCCTTTTTAACAGACCATAATGAAAAACTGCAGGACA
>CADABS010000035.1 GCA_902786245.1 uncultured Erysipelotrichaceae bacterium | reverse complement strand
CTTTGAATCATGATAGGCATCCTGTCTTTCTTCCCGGCGGATCGATTTGATCTTACGGACAGGGAGATCCGGGACAAAGAGTCTGATCAGGTCTTTGGTGATCCGTGCATTTTTCTGCAGGATAGCAGAAAAGATAAAGGCATTGGTGAAATTGGCATATTGCCATCTTTCTTCATCTGTCAGAGTTTTCCCTTTAGGTGCACTGACCATCGTGAATGTCTTTTTAGTCTGTTTTTTCTTTTTCATGTACTGCTCCTTTCACTGTTTTATTCGCGGTGAAGGAGCGAATTGCGCAAAAAAAGCTGTACAGATTCCGGATTGAACCGGAGACTGTACAGCCTCCTTGTGATTGCTTACTGGGTCGAAAGGGTACCCGTCAGTGTGACCTTGAAATCCATCTCCTTGCCATCACGCTCGATCTTCATATCGATCTCATCGCCCGGTTTTTTGGAGCGGAGCATAATGGAAATCTGTGTATAGGAGGTAATATCTTCACCATCGACGGAAATGATCCGGTCATATGCCTGCAGACCTGCGGTTTCAGCACCGCTGCCGGCGATGATACCGGTGATATAGACACCTGCTTTATACTTCTGTGTATCCTGGGTCAGTGTCTGCAGATAGACGCCGATGGTCGCTCTGTCTCTGACTTCACCGTATTCCATCAGCTGCTGTGCAACGTCCATTGCGATATTGATCGGCACTGCAAATCCGATACCTTCAATCACTGCACCGGAACTGGTCGTGCCGGAGTCCTTGGAATTGACAACACCGATCAGGTTGCCGTTGCCGTCAAACAGTCCGCCGCCGGAGTTGCCGGAATTGATCGTCGCATCTGTCTGGATCAGTTCCATTGCCTGGTTCTCCAGTACGAGTTCACGGCTCGGTGCCGAGATGATGCCGGCGGTAACACTGCCGCCCAGCGTACCTAAGGGGTTGCCGATGACAATGGCAGTATCTCCTGCCTGGATCAGAGAGGAATCGCCGATGACAGCCGGCTGCAGGTCATCCGCATCGACCTTGATCACTGCGATATCCGTATTGACATCCGTGCCGATGACTTCTGCCGGATATGTCTTTCCGTCATAGGTTGTTACGGTAACTTTTTCCACATCCTCGACGACATGGTTGTTTGTAATGATATAGCCGTCCTTTGTCAGTACGACACCGGATCCGGCGCCCTGGGTCGTATAGGTGCCGCCCCAGAGACCGTAGGTTGTCTGGGTGGCTTCCACGACGATTTCGACTACGCTCGGACCTGCTTTTGCGGCGACTTCACTGAGTGTCAGGCCGGTGCCTGTATCCGAAGAAGAAACCGATGTTTCTTTCGATGTGCTGGCTGTATCGGAATATGTGATTTCCGAACTGCCTGCCTTTGTGTCCGACCTGTCCAGATGGGAATAGGCGAACCATCCGCCGCCGATGCCGCAGAACAGCGACAGCACTGCACACAGCAGGACCAGAAGCACCGGATGTCCTTTTCCTGTTTTTCTATAGTTTCTGTCATACATATCTGACATATTGCTCTGCCTCCTTTTTCATACATAAGGTATTATAGTCATGAAATGTGAACAAAAGGTGAATTTTGCATTAAAGAACGGCAAACATCTCAATATCTGCCTTTGCCCCGCAGTGCCATGCCGCAGACCGCACCGATCGATCCGCCGATGATATGGGTCAGATAGGACACATTATTGACGGATGTGAATCCTTCATACATCTGCTGCGAAATATAGATGACCGCAACGATGATCGTGGTCAGCGGGATTCCTTTGGATGTACCGGTGACCGATGACAGCAGAATAAAGGCAAAGACGATGCCGGAAGCTCCCAGCAGGGCTGCGTTCCCGGGCAGGAAAATATGGACAAGCCCGGTAATCACCGCAACAATGGCAATGATTTCCAGCAGACGTTTCGAACCGTATTTTTCTTCCAGCAGGGGACCGACCAGCAGGAACAGGATCATGTTATTGGCATAATGCGAAATGCTGGAGTGGCCCAGCACATGTCCGAACAGACGCACATAGAACAGCGGATCTGTATACGAACTCTTGTAGACGGAGAAAAAGAGGCTGTTTGCCAGTCCTGCCGTCAGATAATTTGCCAGCAATGCAAGCCCGCTGCCGATTGCGAAGCACAGAACGACAGGCGAGTTGAACGTAATCTTTTTCATTTGAGCACCTCCGCTCTATTATATGACATTCGATTGTGATTTTGGAAATCAGAACGTATACTGTTAGGGAAACGAGGTGTTTTATGGCACAGAAGAAAAAGAAGAAGAAAAAGACACAGCAGCCCCAGCCGGCAGCTGTACGGATGGAACCGGTAACCAATCCCGAACTGAAAGAAGCGATCGATGCGCTGAAAGGCGAAGACCCGCAGAATAAGTCGATCGAAAAGCAGCAGGCGCTGCTGGAAGCACTGAAAAATGCAAGACTGCTTGCACCGGTGAATCTCGGCAAAGAACTGAAGCCGGACGCAAACGGACGTCTGCCCCAGGTCCGGCCGAATGAAATCAGATTCTATCTGATCAATACCAAAGACGGCAAGACATTCTTCCCGGCGTTTACTTCCATCGAAGACGCAGGCAAGTTCAATGTCACCGGTGAGAATGATCCCAAGCCGGTCAATATCGTCAGAACGATGCCGGATTACTGGAATCTTCTTTCCCAGAAGGACTGCATTGCGGAAGGCGTTGTCATCAATCCGGGCAGCGATAACATGATCATTCCCAAAGGACTGGCCGCTGCCGCTGCCGGAAAGATCCAGATGCGTCCGGCCCCGCAGAAGCAGCCGGAGAATGCACCGGTCAATGTCATCTATACCGAGCCTTCCGTCTATCCGACCCGGATGATCAATGCGGTCTATGACTGCTGTGCGGAAATTCCGGAAATCGACAGAGTATGGATGAAGGGCAAGGTCGCAGGCATGACGATGACCTTTGCGTTCTTTGTCGAAGCCGACAAGAACGATGAAACGATCCTGAACCGGATCATTGAAACGGCAGTGCCGCTGGCCAAGGAAGTCCCGGTCGAAGCCGAATTCATCAATGACAGGATCATGAAGGATATCATCAAAGACGCTGTTGCCCTGTATGATAGGGCTCTGGAGCTGTAATGGAAATCATCCGGCTGCCTGAAAACGAAAGAGAAGCCGCTGCCGCACTGGTGATGGAACATCTGTTTCCCGGTGCCGATGTGACACAGAAACTGATGGAACTGATGAGCGGCGGAGCATGCACGGTATTCAAGGCAGAAGAAAACGGCATGGCTGCCGTGATGTGTCTGAATGAGACTGCCCATCGGATCCTGCTGTGCGCCGGAACGGAAGAGGGCATGCATGCCCTGATCGAATACGCCCGGGAAGAGACGGAAAAGGACCATGCGGCCAGACTCAGCGCAGCGGTATCTCTGTCCCAGACAGACATCTACCGGGCGGCAGGCTTTGATATCGAAAACAGCGACGGAACTTCCGCTGAGATGGAATACCTGGCCGGAAGAAACTGGCTGGGAAAAACAGTAACTGTGATCGTTGATCATCCCTACGGCAGCTTCCATCCCCATCTGCCTGATGTGCTCTATCCGCTCAACGCCGGATATCTGAAAGAATCCATGGCGGAGGGAGAACTGATTGATGCTTATGTATACGGCATCAGCCAGCCGGCGGAGGAATGTACAGGCATAGCCATTGCGGCGGTATACCGGAAGGATGACAGCCGTCTGCGGCTGATCGTCGCACCGGCAGGTGTAAGTCCTTCCCATGATGAAATCATCGCAGCCTGTGCTTTTGAAGAACAGTATTACGATACAAGATTCATATTTGCGGATACCCGCTTTGAAGCATAAAAAGACCGGAACGTTCAAATTCCGGTTCTTTTATTTCGGGTTTTTCAGTAAGGGATCATTCCTCTTCGAGGCAGTCTTCGATGAAGCCGATAATGCCGTCGCATACCAGATCGCGGATGTCCGCATAATTATGGATCTCATGGCGGTAGCCCGGATACAGCACGGTCGTGACATCATGGCCGGTATCGATCAGCCAGTTGGAGCACTGGTATACACCGGTTCCGAACTGTCCGACCGGATCCTGGTCGCCGGCGATATTGTAGACCGGCAGATCCGATGGAACTTTCTTTGCCCATTCCTCACCGGTAATGACATCGATCATCTGCATGAAATACAGCCAGGATCTGTTGCATGTCGGTCTGGTGAATGCATCGAACGGATCACGGGCATGGTCTTCCTGGACATACGGATCATCGCAGATCCATTCATTGCCGAGCTTTACACCCTCGGTGCAGCGGCTGAACATCCATCCCATCATTGCCGTTGCCAGGTTCGGATCGGATTCATCGCCCTTGCCTTCATCGACCAGCTTCTGTGCCATGGCAATGCCTTTGGCAAGATCCGGCCAGACACCGCTTGTGCCGCAGATCACCGCACCGGTCAGATCGCTGCCGTATTTTGCGATATAGTCTCTGGTGATGAAGGAACCCATGGAATGTCCGAACATGAAATAGGGCAGTTCGGGATATTTCTCCGCAACCAGATCATGGAAGATCTTTTCATCTTCCATCATGGTGTGGCAGCCCTTGTCGCCCCAGTCTCCCCACCGGTCATTGAAAATGGCGGTCTTGCCGTGTCCGACATGGTCATCGGCGGCGACAATGAATCCGGCATCCAGATACCGCACGATCATGTGCAGGTATCTGCGGGAATGCTCGCCGAAACCGTGGATCAGCTGGATCACGCCGCGCGGTTTGCAGGCGGGAACATAGATCCATCCCTGTACCTGATCACGGCCGTTGAATGAAGAAAAACTTACTTCCATCAGCATAATGATTATCTCCTTTGAACAGTGTTCCTCTGTCTTTATCATAAGACTTTGCATACAAAATGTTAAATTAAATGCAGAGAAACCGCAGGCGCGCTAAAATAAATGCATAGAGCGGAAGGTGAACTATGGCAAATACTGAAGAAATCATCCGGGAATACAAAGAATGGATCCTGCAGCAGACTTCCGATGAGTATACGATCGAGCAGATCAGCGTCAACGGCCATGAGCGCATTAAACTGTCAGCGCCGTATGCCGATGCGTTTGTCGATTTCATCGAACTGCAGGCAACAGTATGCGAACTGGAGATCATCAGCCGCAAAGATGATTCCAACCAGTTTTATCTCCATTTTGAAATGTATGATCTCGATCATGCCAAAGAACTGTTCAGGGAGATGATCGAATGCTTTATCGAACTCAAGGATAAGCAGAAGACAAAGGTCATTCTCTGCTGCAGCAGTGCCCTGACGACTTCTTTCTTTGTTCTCAAGCTGCAGGAAGCCGCAGATCTTCTGAATCTGAATTATGAATTTTCGGCTGTTTCCTATGACCGTCTGTTTGTCTCCGGCTTCAGTGCCGATGTCGTACTGCTCGCACCCCAGATCCGCTATCTGTATCCGACCGTGCGCGGCATCCTGAAAGACACAATCGTCACCAGCGTGCCGACGGCGATCTTCGCCCAGTATGACACAGAAGGACTGCTGCGGCTGGTCGCTGAAAAAACAGCAGAAAAGAAGCGTGTTGTCCGGGAAGTGCATGAAAATACGGAAAAACTGTATTTTGCCGGATCGATCCTGGTCATCGCAGTCATCTGCGAATACGATGTCAAAAAGATCATGTACCGGGTCTATGAACATGGCCGGATCGTGCGTCAGAACCAGATCATCAAGGGAACCTATACGGTCCGCGACCTCGAAGACCTGATCGATGTCGTCGTCTCGAACAATCTGATCGATACCATATGCATTGCGACACCGGGTGTCATCGACCGCGGCCGCCTGACTTTCAAAGAATCGCGCATCTATGATGTTGAAGTGCAGAAGCGCTTTGAGAACCGCTATGAGAAGCGGGTCATCTTCATCAATGACGCCAATGCCATGGCCCTCGGCTTCCACGCACTGCAGGAAAAATACAGCAATATCAGTTTCTACTTCCATCCCCATGCCGCAAGGATCTGCGGCGTCGGACACATTGTCGACGGAAAACTGCTGCGGGGCAGAAACAATATTGCCGGAGAAATGCAGTTCATTGTCAATATCATGGAATTCTCCGCCGAGCCCCGGGAACTTGCCCGGACACCGGAAGGAAGCCTGGAACTGGTCTCGAAGTATCTGACCGCGATCATCTCCTGCGTCGATCCTGAAGCGATCGCGATTTCCTGCGATATGATTCCCGATCTCGATATCCTCCGCAACCGCCTGGCCATGGATATCCGGCCTGATTTCCTGCCGGATATGATCAAGGTGGATGATGTTTCCGAATACATGTTCGCCGGCGGAATCGCTCTGGCAAAGGATTTTGAAAACAAACCGGAATAGTTTTCAGAAAATTTTTCTTGAAATATGAATCCTGCTCGTGTACGATTACGGAGACGGAAGAAAACATGCATACACTGACAAAAAGATTTTACAGCTTTTACTTTAGATAGACAGGGCAATCACAGATATTGCCCGTTTCTGTTTGCAGGCATTATCTGATGGAAAAGCAATGAAAGCCATACGGATAATGCCGTATGGTTTTTTTTGAAGGAGATTTAACGATATGAAACTGACAGTCCGCACAAAAGACAGAACATATCCGGTATACATTGAAAGAGGGATCCTGACCAGGGCGGCAGAGATCATCGGCCGCAGCGGCCATGTGTTTCTGATCAGCGATGACGGCGTACCCGTGCAATGGCAGAGCATCCTGCAGAAGCAGTATCCGCAGGCGCATATGCACATATTCCCGCATGGCGAGGAAAACAAGAATATGACGGTCCTGCAGGATATACTTGCGGATATGCTGGATCATCATGTATCGCGGAATGATACGGTGATCGTGCTGGGCGGCGGCGTCGCCGGGGATATGGGCGGCTTTGCGGCAGCCTGCTATATGCGTGGCATCCGCTATGTCAATATTCCGACAACGACCCTGTCGATGATCGATTCCTCGATCGGGGGAAAGACAGCAGTCGACCTGCACGGCCATAAGAACAGCGTCGGTGCATTCTGGCAGCCGGATATGGTTCTGATTGACCCGGATACGCTTTCCACGCTGCCCAAAAGACACGTAGTCAACGGACTGGCCGAGGCAGTCAAAGAAGGCATGATCTGCGATGAGAAACTCTTTGCCGTATTTGAAAAAGACGACTATATGGATCATCTCGATGAGATCATCTGCCGCTGTCTGGAAATCAAGCGGGATATCGTTGAGCGCGATGAGCGGGAAAGCGGTGAAAGAAAACTGCTGAATTTCGGCCATACCTTCGGCCATGCCTATGAATCGGTCAGCGGCCTGCATGCATATCTCCATGGCGAATGCGTTGCCATGGGCATGATGACCGTGCTGGCAGATGAAGAGATCCGGGCAAGACTGCGGAAGGTGCTGGAACGGATGGGTCTTCCCGTCCGATGCCAGGCCGATCCGCAGGAAGTCATGCGGATGATCCGCACCGATAAAAAGGCGGACCATGATACAATTTCTCTCATACAGGTTCATCAGATCGGAAAAGGCACAATCGAGACCTGGACGATGGAAGAGACAGAAAGGAAACTGCATTATGAATAATACATTTGGAAGAAATCTGACCGTTACACTGGTCGGCGAATCGCACGGACCGATGGTCGGCGCAGTCATTGACGGCATGCCTTCCGGCGTCAGGATCGATGAAAAAGAAATCATGACGCTGATGGACCGGCGCAGACCTGCCGGAAAAACCGCAACTGCCCGCCACGAATCGGATATTCCGCAGTTTCTTTCCGGCGTCAAAGACGGATACAGCACCGGAACGCCTCTGACGATCATGATTCCCAATGAAAATGTACGGCGCAGCGACTATGACCGTCTCGCTGATACACCGCGTCCTTCCCACGCGGATTATACCGGTCATATCCGCTACCGGGGCTATGAAGATGCCAGCGGCGGCGGCCACTTCAGCGGCCGTCTGACAGCCGCTCTGACGGCTGCAGGCGCAATATGCATGCATATGCTGGAACAGGAAGGAATACATATTGCGACGCATATTCTGCGTCTGGCGGATATAGAAGACAGACCCATGGATCCGCTGAAAGACATGGATGCACTGAAAGACAAAGCATTTCCGGTTCTTTCCGATGAACAGGGAGAGAAGATGCTTGAGAAGATCCGTACCGCAGCCCGGGAAAATGATTCCCTCGGCGGAATCCTGGAGACAGCGGTGACCGGTCTGGAAGCAGGAACCGGGGATCCGTTCTTCGATACCGTCGAAAGCCTGCTGGCCCATGCCCTGTTCGCGGTGCCTGCAGTCAAAGGCGTTTCCTTCGGCAGCGGCTTCGGCTTTGCGGATATGAAAGGATCGCAGGCCAATGATCCCTATGCCGTCAAAGACGGAAAGATCATTACCCTGACCAATCATAACGGCGGTATCTGCGGCGGTATTACCACCGGCATGCCGGTCTGCTTTCAGACGGTGATCCGGCCGACTCCCTCGATCGGAATACCCCAGTCCACAGTCAATCTGAAAACCATGGAAAACACACAGATCCGCATCGGCGGACGCCATGATCCGGCCATCGTGCACAGAGCCTGTCCGGTGATCGATGCGGTTACGGCAATCGTCTTTGCCGACCTGCTGATCGGACGCTATGGCTATGAACACTTCGGAGGTGAACGGTGAAGCTCGGTCTGATCGGCTGCCCGCTCGGACACAGCCGGTCGCCGGAAATCCATCAGAGCCTGATTGGTGCCGATTACCGGCTCTTTGAACTGCAGGAAGACGAAGTACAGGCATTTCTTGAAAAAAGAGACTTTGACGGTCTGAATGTGACCATTCCTTATAAACAGAAAGTCATGCCGTATCTGGACCGGACCGATCCGCTGGCGGAACAGTGCGGAGCGGTGAATACCATCGTCTGCCGCAATGGCATCCTGACGGGATACAACACGGATGTCATCGGTCTGCAGCAGATGATCGAAGCACACGGATTCGATCTGGCCGGACTGCATACGGCAATCCTTGGCAGCGGCGGCGCTTCCAAAGCCGCAGTGCAGGCAGTCCTGAAGCTTGGAGGCATACCGCATGTCATCAGCCGGACCGGGAAAGACGGGGCACTGACCTATGCCCAGATGTATGCCCGGGAGGACATGTTCCGCTGTCTGATCAATACGACACCGGTCGGAATGGTGCCCCGCAATGATGAAGCACCGGCAGATCTTTCACGCTTCAGCCATCTGTCATATGTCATTGATATCGTCGCCAATCCGCTGCGCACCCGGCTGCAGTTTGAGGCAAAGCTGCGGGGGATACCTGCCATCGGCGGATTTGAGATGCTCGTATACCAGGCAGCCGCGGCCGACTTCCTGTTTACCGGCACAAAGCCTTCGCAGGAAGATACGGACAGATGTATCCGGCAGCTGCTGAACCGGCAGCGGAACATCGTTCTCATCGGCATGCCGACATCCGGCAAGACGACACTGTCAGCCATGCTGGAGAAAATGACCGGCATGGAGCGGATCGAGATGGATGAGGTGCTGGAAGAAACGCTGCAGATGCCGATCCGGACCTGCTTTGAAGAAAAAGGCGAAGCCTGGTTCCGGCAGGCGGAAAAAGATCTGGCCAGACAGCTGCGTTCCGGCGGCGGACGCATCATCAGCAGCGGCGGAGGCGTCATCAAAGATGAGGAAACCATGCGGTATCTGAGCGAAAACGGCATTATCTGCCGGATCAGCAGAGATCCCGGAAAACTGTTCCCGACCGATTCAAGACCGCTGGCAGACAGCCTTGCGGCTGTCCGCCGGCTGGCTGCGGAACGGGAGCCGCTGTACCGGAAATACTGCGATATACAGATCGACAACAACACCGCACCTGAAGATGCGGCAAAGCAGATCGTGGAAAGGACAGGAATTGCTGTATGATAATCACCCTGAAGAAAAACGCTCCGGCGGAAGAAATCAGAAAACTGCATGATTCATTCGAAGAAAAAGGACTGCAGGTCAGTCTGATCGAAGGCAAGGACTTCAATGTCTTCGGTCTGGTCGGCGATACCGCCCATATCTATGAAAGAGATATTCTTGCCAATATGTGGGTTGAGAATGTACAGCGTGTCTCTGCCCCCTATAAACTGGCAAACAGGATGTTCCATCCCGAGGATACGGTCGTCGATGTCGCCGGTGTCAAAGTCGGCGGAAAGGAAAAGATCGTCGTCATAGGCGGGCCCTGCTCCGTCGAAGGCAGAGAGCAGATCTGCCGGATCGCCCAGGAAGTCAGCGAATGCGGTGCGGATATGCTCAGAGGCGGCGCCTACAAGCCCAGAACTTCTCCGTATTCCTTCCAGGGACTCGGCTATGAAGGCATCATGGATCTGTGCGAAGCAAGAGACAGGACCGGACTCCCTGTTGTCAGCGAACTGATGAGCGCAGATAAACTGGATGAATTTGCCGCAAATGTCGATCTGATCCAGATCGGAGCCCGCAACATGCAGAACTTCGATCTGCTCAAGGCAGTCGGCCATGTGAAAAAGCCGGTGCTGCTGAAGCGGGGCATGAGCGCGACCATTGAAGACTGGATCATGTCGGCCGAGTATATTCTTTCTTCCGGCAATCCCAATGTCATTTTCTGTGAACGGGGCATCCGTACCTTTGAAACCTATACCCGCAATACGATGGATCTTTCGGTCATCCCGATTCTCAAGGAGCGCACCCATCTGCCGGTCATTATCGATCCTTCCCATGCGACCGGCGACTGGAAACTGATCGAGCCGATATCCCTGGCAGCCATTGCGGCCGGGGCAGACGGTCTGATCATTGAAGTGCATGACCATCCGTCTTCAGCCTGGTCAGACGGTGCCCAGTCCCTGAAACCGGAGAATTTCCAGGAACTGATCCGCAGATGCCGCAAGGTAGCAGCTGCCATCGGAAGGGATATGTAGCATGGACGTCATCATAGGCGGAATGCATCCGCAGAAGGCGCCTGTCACAATACCATCCAGCAAATCCATCAGCCACCGGATGCTGATCGGGGCGGCGCTGGCGGAAGGGACAAGCGTTCTGCACGGCATTGACATGAATGACGATATTCAGGCGACCGCAGAGGCTCTGTGCAGACTCGGTGCAGCGGTTGAGTGCAATGGCGATGTTCTGACTGTCACCGGCGGAATGATCAGACCGGACGGCACAGCGATCTGCTGCGGGGAATCCGCCAGTACGCTGCGCTTTCTGATTCCGGTTTCTGCACTGTCAGATCAGAAAACGGTATTTACGGGACGGGGCAGACTGATGGAACGTCCGCTGCAGATCTATGAAGAAATATTCAGCCGCCAGGCGCTTCTGTTTGAGCGGAAAAACGATACCCTGACCGTACAGGGACCGCTGCGGGGAGGAACATTTGAAATCGACGGAAACATCTCTTCCCAGTTCATCAGCGGTCTGCTGTTTGCGCTTCCTCTGGTACATGAAGACAGCCGGATCATCATCCGTCCGCCTTTTGCGTCAGCGTCCTATGTCCGTCTGACTGCGGATGTTCTCAGCCATGCCGGCATATGCATCACGGAAACCGCAGACGGCTTCCTGATTCCCGGCAAACAGAAATACAGACCGTTTGAAATGAAAGCGGAAGGCGATGATTCACAGGCGGCGTTTTTCGCCGTGCTCAGTGCCATCAGCGGCAGAGAACTGCAGGCGGACAACATGCGCCATGACAGCCGGCAGGGCGATCATGTTATTCTGCGCATCCTGCGTGATATGGGCTGTGCATATGAAGAAACGGAATCCGGATACCGGTTTCTGCCGGGGCATCTGCATGGGACAGAGATTGATCTTGGCGACTGCCCGGATCTCGGTCCTGTCCTGTTTGCGCTGGCAAGCCAGGCGGAAGGGGAAACCGTATTCCTGCATGCCGGAAGGCTGCGCCTGAAAGAAAGCGACCGGATCGCAGCGATGGAAACAGAACTGCGGAAGCTCGGATGTATCATCTCTTCTTCGGAAGATACTGTCCGCGTCCATGGGAAAACAGCCATTCGGGGAAATACGGTACTGGATGGACATGGCGACCACCGGATCGTCATGGCACTTTCCGTACTGTCTGCCATTGCGGACGGACCGGTACGGATCAGCGGTGCGGAAGCAGTAAACAAAAGCTATCCTTCCTTTTTCGAAGATTTCCGTAAAGCAGGCGGTGAAGCAGATGAATATCAGTAAGGATACCGTATTCGGCGTCATCGGTCTCGGTGTGCTCGGCGGAAGCTATGTGAGAGCACTGAGCAGTGCCGGGTATACCGTCAAAGGCATTGATATCAATGCGGAAACGCTTGCCATCGCAGAGGAAAACGGATGGATCAGTGAAGGATCCGCTGATCCGCGGCTGATCGCAGACTGCGATATCGTGATCAGCTGTCTGTATCCCCATGCATTCATTCAGTGGATCCGTACATACGGACATGTTCTGAAAAAAGGATGTCTTCTGACCGATGTCACCGGCGTCAAGCGGATGATCATTGAACAGGTCAATGCGTTGCTGGATGAGGACATTGAATTCATTGCCTGCCATCCGATGGCAGGAAGGGAATTCAGGGGCATCCGCTATTCCGATCCGGAACGCTTCAGAAATGCCAATTTCATCATCGTTCCGGCTGAAAAGAATACCGGAGATGCGATCAGCGCCATGGAACAGCTGGCAAAGATCCTCGGCTTCGGCACCGTCACCCGCCTGAGCGCAGAAAAACATGATGAGATGATCGGTTTCCTGTCGCAGCTGACCCATGTCATTGCGGTCTGTCTGATGAACAGCCGGGATACAGAGTATCTGGCGGAATACTCCGGCGATTCCTTCCGGGATCTTACCCGGATCGCGGTGATCAATGAAGATCTCTGGCCGGAACTGTTCCTGATGAACAAAGACTATCTGCTCAGTGAAATCGATGCGTTTACCGCAGAGATGCAGTCCTTCCGGGCACTGCTTGAAACGGAAGATGAAGAAGGCATGAAAGAAAAACTGCGCGGATCGACCCGGCGCAGAAGAATGTTTGAGAAATGAAAAAGCACGGAAACTGACCGTGCTTTCGTATTTTTCAGAGTTCTTCAGCTGAGATGATGCCGTCCATACCGCAGATGGTGCGGATCAGTGCGACCCGGTCGAGTCCGGGATCGGAACGGAGCAGCAGCACCGCTGCATATACCGGTGCACTGCCGGCATTTGTGCCGGTGATCTTCAGATTGGAGAGGGTTACATCGCAGTCTCTGCAGTAATGCAGGACCTGGTCCAGATCGGTTTTGCTGTAATAACTGACTGCCAGCCGGAATACCGGGTCATACTGAATGCTTTCGCGGATCCGGTTGAACACGGTTTCAACGGTTAGCAGCAGGATCAGACTCAGGATCGCGCCTTCATAGAAGCCGGAACCGGCAGCCAGTCCGATCATGCCGGTCGTCCACATGCCGGCAGCGGTAGTCAGGCCTTTGACTTTTTTCTTGTCTGTGATGATGATCGTGCCGGCACCGATGAAACCCAGTCCGGTCACGACCCCGGCCGGGATACGCGACATGTCTGCCGGCAGCCCGGCAGAGAGATAGAGATACTGACCGGTCAGTGCGGAAATCGCAGCGCCAAGGCATACAAGAATATGCGTCCGGAATCCGGCCGGTTTGTTGCGGTAGGTTCTCTCAAAGCCGACAATCGCACCGATTGCAAAGGCCAGCAGCAGCCGTGCGGCAGTGGAAAGGACACTCAGGTCACGCAGTGAATTAAATATCGGTAACATAGCCTTGGGTTCTCCTATACGATTTCTTCAATGGAATAGACATAGGTCTGTTCGGCAATAGAGGAAAGCATGGCCGTATGCGACAGATGCTTTTTGGCCATCCTTACCCTGAAGACGGCAGAAGGATTTTTATCTCCTTCCGGGTTTGTTCTTTCAATATCGATATCCTGAATGACCGCAGACAGATCCCGGATGACGGCGGAGATGTCATCGATATTCTCGATCGATTCGAATTCGACTGCGAAGGTGATGTTCCGCAGCCGCCGCTGTATTTTTCTCTCCAGCGGCTGCATGACTTCCAGTGCCAGAATGATCAGGAATATGGACAGCAGCACCGCCCAGTAGAAACCTGCACCGGCAGCGATGCCCATGCATACGCTGGCAAACAGTCCGGTCGCCGTGGTCAGGCCTTCGACCTGCTGGTGAGGCATGGCAATGATCGATCCCGCCGCAAGAAAGCCGATGCCGCCGATGACCGCTGCCGCAAACCGGGAAGCGTCAAATTTCAGACCGGCCTGTGCAACGATCAGGGCCCAGTCCCCCAGCATCATTTCATATTCATAAGCCGCAATCAGTACGGACAATGCCGCACCGAGGGCAGTCAGGGAAAACGTCCGCAGTCCGGTCGTACGCGATTTTCTGGTCCGGCCATAGCCGATCAGACCGCCGGCACATACTGCCAGCACCAGTCTTGCGCAGACGGAAAGGAACGTGAATTCTGTCAGTGCATTTTTCATGGAAACCTCTGCTCTGTGAATCTTGTCATCATTATCATACCTGCAGTCTGTACAATTTCAAATCAATATCACGAAACCTCAGTCCGCCGCAGCATTGCTGTGGACGTTTGCCGTGCCCGCGTTTAAAATAGTCCTGTTAAAGAAGAAGGTACTATGCTGCAGTTAAAAGATATATGCAAAACCTATGTAACGGGGGAACTGAAACAGACCGCACTGGATCATGTTTCACTTTCTCTGCGCGATAACGAATTCGTTGCGATCCTGGGTCCGAGCGGATCGGGCAAGACGACGATGCTGAATATCATCGGCGGTCTGGACCGCTATGACAGCGGCGATCTGATCATCAATGCCACTTCCACGAAGAACTATAAAGACCGGGACTGGGACAGCTACCGCAACCATACGATCGGCTTTGTATTCCAGAGCTATAACCTGATTCCCCACCAGACGATCCTTTCCAATGTCGAGCTGGCGCTGACCATCTCCGGCATCTCCGGAAGCGAGCGCACCCGGCGGGCAAAAGAAGCACTGGAGAAAGTCGGGCTGGGCAATCAGGTGCACAAGAAACCGAACCAGCTCTCCGGCGGCCAGATGCAGAGAGTCGCCATTGCCAGAGCTCTGGTCAATGACCCAGATATCCTGCTGGCCGATGAGCCGACCGGTGCCCTGGATACGGAAACATCGATCCAGGTCATGGACCTGCTCAAGGAAGTCGCCAGCGACCGACTCGTCGTCATGGTCACCCATAACCCGGAACTGGCGGAAGACTATGCGACAAGGATCGTCCGGCTCAAAGACGGAAAGATCATTTCCGATACCGATCCGTATATTGTCAATGAAGAACAGGAACTGGATTCGAAGAATCTCGGCCGCTCGTCCATGTCTTTTCTGACAGCGCTGCAGCTGAGCTTCAACAATCTGCGCACCAAGATGGCCAGAACGGTCCTGGTATCCTTTGCCGGCTCGATCGGCATCATCGGCATTGCCCTGATCCTTTCGCTGTCCACCGGCGTCAACCAGTACATCAAGAACATTGAAGAAGATACGCTCTCGGAATATCCGGTGCAGGTGCTGCAGAGTTCGTTTGATTTTTCGGCCATGGTCGAACAGCCCGAAACCGATCCGGAAGATGAAGAAGGCAAGGTCAAGGAACGCCAGACGATTTCAAGAATGTTCTCACGGATCTCCAAGAACGATCTGAAATCCCTGCGCGAATATCTGGAAAGCCCGGACAGCGGTGTCTATGACTATGCCAAGGCAATTGAATATTCCTATAATCTTTCTCCGCTGATCTATCAGATCTACGGTGATACCGTACGCCAGGTCAATCCCGATGTATCGTTTGCCTCGCTCGGCATGAACCAGGGTTCGACCGCCAATCCGATGATGACGGCGATGATGAGCACGGATATCTTCCATGCCATGCCGGAAGAAGAGGATCTCTATATCCATCAGTATGATATCAAGGCCGGACGCTGGCCGGAAAACGATCACGAATGCGTGCTGGTTCTGTCCCCGATGGGAAGAGTCACCGACTTTGCGATGTATTCCATGGGATTCCGCGATCCGGCGGAACTGGAGAAGATGATCCGGAACTTTGCCGAAAATGAAACGACAGCGGTGACGGACAGTCCGCTTCTGCTGGATTATTCGGCATTCCTGGATGTATCGTTCAAACTGGTCAATTATGCGGATTTCTATCAGTATGATGAAGAATACAAAGTCTGGAAGGACAAGAGCGAAGATACCGCCTATGTCCGGCAGATCGTCGAAAACGGCGAAGATCTGAAGATCGTCGGCGTCGTGCAGCCCAAAGACGACGATTCCGCCGCGATGCTTTCCATGGGCATCTGCTATCCGCCCGGACTGATCGGACACGCCGCTGCTGCCGCCAATGAAAGCGCGATCGTGCAGTCGCAGCTGAACAATAAGGAAATCAATGTCTTCACCGGCAAATCGTTTGATGACAGAGAGTCTTCGGGCTTTGACATGTCAAAGATGTTTACGATCGATACGGATGCCATGGCCAATGCCTTCTCCTTTGACGGCAGTGCCCTGAATATCGACTTCTCCGGCTTCGATCTCTCCGGTGCCATCGATCCCTCGGCAATGAATCTTTCGATCCCCGTCCCGGAGAATATCGACCTGGCCGAAATCATGAAAAACGTCGATGTGAAAGTCGATCTGCCCCTGGCAGCACAGCTGTTTCAGGATGTCGCGGAAGGGTATCTGGAATTTGCCAAAGAAGATCCGGCTACCGATTACACAAAGATCGGACCGGCTCTGCAGAAGTATATGTCGGAAGAAGAAGTACGGCAGATCCTCGAAGCATCCGTACAGGATATCATCAATGAAAACGACATTATTGTCATTGACGAAGAGTCATTCACCGCAGCCATCACCGATATCATGAGCAGCTATGCCCAGTGGGCTGCCGAAAATGAAAAGACGGATCCCGATGCGTCCGCCCAGTATCTGCAGGAATATCTGAATCTGCCGGAAACCCGGGAGAAAATACAGAACTATGTCAATCCCGTCATCGAGTCGCTGCAGAATTTCACCGTCAGCGATGAGCAGCTGCAGAAGCTGAGCACAAAGCTGTATGAAGGCTACTGTGCCTATGCCCGGGCGAATGAACTGCCTGATCCGGAGCAGTTTACCGGGTCCGTGCAGACATATATGGAAAAAGAAGAAGTCCGGACGATGGTCATGGACGGTGTCCGCAAAGCAGTCAATACGGATGAGATCATGTCGGCGCTGTCGGCCGGCTTCACGAAGGCGTTTGCCGGATATGCGGATACGCTCAGCGCATCGATTCAGTCCTCTGCATCCCAGATGATGGATCAGATTTCCGGGGCGATCGCTACTGCCATGTCTTCACAGATGGCATCGATTGCCAATGCCATGCAGGGTGCTTTCCGGTTTGATGCGGATGCGTTTAAAAATGCCGTGCAGATCGGTTTCAGCGAAGATGAACTGCGCGAACTGCTGGCATCGATGATGACCTCTGACACCGCTTCCTATGCATCCAATCTGACCAAACTCGGCTATGCCGATCTCAGCGAACCCTATGTCATTTCCGTCTATCCCCGTGATTTTGACGGAAAAGAGAAAATATTGAACATCATCGACCGCTACAACACGATGATGACCGAAGCGAAGATGGATGAGAAGGTCGTCACCTATACCGATATGGTCGGTACACTGATGTCCTCTGTCACCAATATCGTCGATACGATCAGCTATGTACTGATCGCCTTCGTTGCCGTATCGCTGATCGTTTCTTCGATCATGATCGGCATCATCACCTATATTTCCGTTCTGGAGAGAATCAAGGAAATCGGTATTCTGAGAGCCATCGGTGCTTCCAAGCGGAATATCTCGGAAGTATTCAATGCGGAGACATTCATCATCGGTCTGCTCTCCGGTCTGATGGGCATCGGCATCACCTATGCACTGCTTGTACCGATCAATAGGATCATACATTCTGTCTCGGACAACCCTAATGTCAATGCGTTCCTGCCGGCTTCAAGTGCGGTGATCCTGGTCATCATCAGCGTCATTCTCACACTGATCGGCGGATTCATTCCTTCCAAGAAGGCAGCCCGCAAGGATCCGGTCGAAGCACTCCGTTCCGAATAAAAGTCCGAAAGGACTTTTTTTACATGCATTCAGAAAGGAAGAATGACAGGACAAATTCCCGTGCGGCAGGAATATAATAAAACTGTTATCAGAACAATAAAGGAGTGAAATCATGGCAAGAATCTGTTCTGTCTGCGGCAAAAAAGCCGATACGGCATTCCAGACCGGCAATGTGCTCGGGTCATCCGTGATCTGCTGGAACTGCTACAGCAAAATCAAGAGTTTTTCCATGCACCAGACATTTCAGACCCCGCAGGAATGGAACGAAAATGAAGCTGCTGTCATGAAAGAACTGGAAGAAAACGCGTTTCCGCAGAAAGTCATAGAAGACTATCTGACATATTTTGACAAAAAGAAAAACCCGGAGAAATATGCTGTTTCACCGGTTGATATGGAAATGATCACAACGGCTCAGGAGTTCTCCGGCTTCCGCATCAGAAAATACCATGGTCTTGTTTCCGGAGAAGTGATTCTGAAGACCTCTTCGCTCTGCGCTGCGGATCAGGAAATCTCCGCCGTGCTGAGCGGGGAAGATTCCCGCGGCGGAGCGAAGATCAATGAAGCCCGGGAAGCGGCCGCATACAGCGCATTACGGGAAGCGGTGAACAAAGGCGCCAACGCCATTGTCGGCGCAAAACTGAACCTGATTTCTCTTGGCAGTGAACTGATCTGTTTCATGATCAGCGGGACCGCTGTTACCGTCGAAAAAGAAACAGAACAGCAGGATTTCTGAAGGAAACATCGGATGGAAAACCCGGACAGCCCTGTTCGCCGGAAAGATCAGAACGTTTGAAAGAGTATCGTTCAGTGCTCTGTCGGCTGCCAAATACGAACAGTGCAATCAATACTTTACGACATTTGGGTTGCAGAGGGTTATGAATAAGACCGGCTGCAAACTGAATACTGGGAAAGGAGGAAAACATCATTATGACATTAACGGAAAAGAGTTTGTCATTGCAGAAGATGGAACACTTACGTTTCTTGATTGATAAAGAATTCAAAAGCACAATCATTAATGGCAAAAAATGTTATGAAAATAATAGTGGTGAATTCTTTATCCCAAGATATGTTACGGACAACAAAGAAATCGACTGTCTTTACTTTGAATATGCAGATAATTTGCAAGATGCTGAAAAGGATCTGTTTTACGATGGTGAGTGGATTTATATTCCGGATTATCCCGATGTGAATACGTTGTACACAGAAGCAGTAAAGCAAATAAACTCTTAAACACTCTTCGGAGTGTTTTTCTTATGTAACAAAAACAGGAGGTAGGAGTATGTCACAGGTCCGCAAGGGCAGAGGTTGCAGAGGGTTATGAATAAGACCGGCTGCAAACTGTAACTGGTTTTATTAACTTTGATCCTGCGGAAAGCGGGATCTTTTCTTTTTGTGATAGGATGGATACGAAGGTGAACAATATGAAATGGTGGCAGAAAACAATTGTATATGAACTGTATCCGAAGAGTTTTCTGGATACAGAAGGACAGGGGACCGGTACGATCCGGGGCATCATTGAAAAACTGGATTATCTGGAATCGCTGGGTATCGGTGCGGTATGGATGACACCGGTATGTCTTTCGCCGATGGTCGACAACGGCTATGATATCGCCGACTACTGTCAGATCGATCCTTCCTACGGAACCATGGAAGACATGGAAGAACTGTTTGCCCAGGCAGAAAAGCATCACATCCGGATCGTGATGGATCTGGTATTCAACCATACTTCCGATCAGAATCCCTGGTTTATCGAATCGTCTTCTTCAAAAGACAATCCGAAAAGCAGCTGGTATATCTGGCGGGATGCGAAGGACGGCAGAGAGCCGACCAACTGGCGCGGTATCTTCGGCGGTTCCGCCTGGACCTGGTGTGAAAAAAGACAGCAGTACTATCTGCATACATTCGCAGCCGGACAGCCCGATCTCAACTGGGCCGATCCGGATGTCAGAAAAGCGCTGTATGACGCAGCGAATTTCTGGATCGACAAAGGCGCCGGCGGGTTCCGGATCGATGCGATCACCTATATCCGCAAGCCCGATGTATTTGAAGACGGAAAACCGGACGGGGAAGACGGCATGATATCGGTTCATGATATGACTGCCAATACCCCGGGGATCCTGGAGTATCTGCATGAATTCAAGGAAAATGTAACAGAGGGAAAAGATGTCTTTACCGTCGGGGAAGCCAACGGTGTCAGCGCAGCGGAACTGCCGGAATGGGTAGGGGAAAACGGCGTGTTTGACATGCTGTTTGAATTCAGCCATATCAATCTGGAATTCAAAGGCATTGAAACATGGTGCAGACCCCGGCCCTGGACCGTTTCCGATCTGAAAGCAGCCCTGCGCAGTTCCCAGAACATGACAAAGGACAACGGCTGGGTTCCCGTCTTCTTTGAAAACCATGACAAGCCCCGCTGCCCCGATCATTTCTTCCCGAAAGGATGCAGCCGGAACAAAGCAGCCAAAGCCATCGGCATGATCCTGGAGACGATGCGGGGAACGCCGTTTGTCTATCAGGGACAGGAACTCGGCTACGGCAATGTCGCCTGGCCTTCGATTGACTGCTATAACGATATTTCTTCCCATGGCCAGTATGCTTTTGCCCTGTCGGAAGGCTTATCGGAAACAGAAGCCCTTGCCTGTGTGCACCGCTTTTCCAGAGACAGCGCCCGTACACCGATGCAGTGGGATGATTCGGCCAATGCCGGATTCACCTCCGGTACACCCTGGCTGCCGGTCCATGAAGACTATCGGAGCGACAATGTGAAGACACAGTCAGACGATCCGGATTCCGTACTGCACTGGTATATGAAACTTGCAGAGATCCGGAAGACATACAGCGATCTCACAGACAGTGCATATGACGAGATGCTGGAAGAAGATTCCTGTATACTTGCATACAGACGCGGCCGAATGCGTATCTTTGTCAATCTTTCAGATCAGCCCTGTACCTATGACGGAAATCTGGAAGATAACGGAAAGACCGTGCTCTGTTCATACCCGTCCCATACAAAAGGAGAACTGCAGCCGCTGGAAGCGATATTGCTGGAGGTACTATGAAAGAATACAAAATCATCGTTGCAGACATCGACCGCACATTAAGAGACAGAGATACGGAATTTCCCGCAATCAATGCCGAGGCGTTCAGAGAACTGCATAAAAGAGGCGTACTGCTGGGACTGGCTTCCGGGAGACCGCTGTGGCAGAAACTGAAGGAACATGCAAAGGAATGGGGACTGGACTTTGAATTTGATTTCATCATCGGACTCAACGGCGGCGAGATCTATGACGCAAAGACGGATGAAACGATCCGTCTGCACCCTCTGCAGCCCGATACGATCAAAGAGATCATTCTCGGCATGGAACCTTCCAGATGCAATCCCTTCATCTACCGGGAAGGCTATATGCTTTCCGGATGGGATGACGATCTGATCCGTCAGAGCGCGGCAAGAAATCAGAATGAATCCAGAACGGTGAGGGATATCAGTGAATTCTGGCAGGAACCCGTCGGCAAGATCATGTACAGGACCCATACGGTCGAAGAGATGGAAACGGTCGCAGAACCGCTTGCCCATACCCTGGACAACGATGTCTTCTTCTCGTTCAAGACCCGGGCCGATCTGATCGAATTCCAGGACCGCCGCAACAACAAAGGCGCCGGTGTCGAAGCATTCTGTCAGAGATACGGATATACCCAGGCCGATGTCATGGCATTCGGGGATGCCGAAAATGATCTGGAGATGATGAAGGCAGCCGGATACAGCGTATGCCTGTGCAACGGCATGCCGGAAAACAAAGCCATCGCCGATGCCGTGACAGAATATCCGGCAGCTGAAGGCGGCTTCGGACACTGGATCTTTGACCATTATCTGAAAGACTGAAGCACATGGAAACATGTGTTTTCTTTTTATGCATACAGTTGTCAATGACATTTATAATGGCACAGACTTTTGGTGCCTTTATTTATATATGATGAATTATGAAGGAATATTCATCAAATATCATGTATTGAAAACACCGTCAGAAATCTGGAGGTGCAAAATATGGCAAAATACTGTATGAAATGCGGCGCCGCGCTGCAGCCGGACAGCAGATTCTGTCCTTCCTGCGGTACACCGGTGGCGAAGCCGTCAGTCAATGAAAAAAAGAACAAAGCTGTTTCTGTACAGAAATCTTCCAAAGGCAAAGGAAAACTGTTCCTTGTTTTTCTGCTTGCGGCAGCCGTCGGCTTTGCCGGTTTTGTCTGGCCTGGATTTTTTACCGGAGAAGAGAAACCGCCTGTCGATACACCGGTGATCACTCCGCAGGGGAAGACAGAGGAAATCCCGGAAGGTACGGAATTTGCAGGTTCAAGCAAAGCCCTGGATTATGAAGCCTGTGAAGGCGTGCATGTCCGTGCGGAAGAGAATGCATTTAAGCAGGATACACAGGTGAAGATCACACCGCTGGATACACCCGATACAGCATATGAAGCAGCTCTGCAGGAACTGGAAGAGCAGGGTATGTATGCAATTGCCGCCTGGCATGTCGATGCAGGTCTCAAAGACAACGAAGTCATACCGGGTGCCTTTGAGGTGGAACTCGATCTGGAAACCCTCGGGATCGATCCGCAGGAGTATGCATCACTGAGCGTTGTGCGTCTGGGCGATGACGGCAGCTGGTATGAATATGCCTGTTCACTGGAAGAAAACAGACTGACCTATGCCACCCGGCAGAACAGTGCCGCTGCGCTGATTGCTGTGGGCGGTGCGGTTCTTTACAGGACCGGACAGGCAATCGACTGGTACAGCAAGAGTTCCTATTTCTTCAGCCGGGGCGATTATCTCAAACTCCATGTCGAAGCGAAGGAAAACAAAACGAAATACGGCACATACGAAGTCCAGTGGATCACCCGGGATATCGATCCCTCTGTCGGCGATAAGATCGACCGGGTCCATGAAATCGAAGCCGAATGCATGGCAGAAGCAGAGGAATACGAAAAGACTCTGCAGAATGTCTCCTGGTTTTCAAAAAAGAAGGAAAAGACAGAGCATTACAATTATCTGCTGCAGATCAATGAAGAATACAAAAAGCTGAAGCAGGAAATCGCGGTTCCCGAACAGGTGCGCTGGTCCATGGAATGCATCGATAAGGCATATGACTATCTGGGAAGGATTGCAAAGGTGCGCATGCCTCTGAGCAAGGTCATATTCCTGATCCGTACGGACGGCAATACTTCGGAAAACAAGACCAAACTCGGTACAGCGGAAAAACTGAATTTCACATCGATCGTCTCGCTGTGGCCCTACAAAGCAGTTTCCTCTGAAAAAGAGAAGGACAATTATCTTCTGACGATCACCCATGAGCTCTTTCATATCTGTCAGGAGCGCTACCGTCTTTCCGTGCCGGTTGCCAATAAACTGACCGACGATGTGCGCTTTGATGAAATGATCACGATGGTGCTGGAGCGGGACGCAAAGGAATGGTATGAACTCCATGAAATCATTTCCAATGATCCGCCCCTGACGGAAAAAGAACGCTGGGATATGCTGCGGCTGCCTGCCGACAGCTGGCCGACCGGTCTGAGTGGGGATGAAGGCAAGACCATCATGATGAAGGAAGGCTACCAGCTCGGTGATTTTGTCATGTATCTGCAGGAACAGTACCCTGAGAAAAATGTCACGCCGCATAAGCTGATGCGGGCAAGAGACTATATCTCCGGCACGACTGTCTCCGATCCTCTGCGCTCGGCTTTCGGCATGACAGCGGATGAATATGATCTGTATTTCCGCAAATGGCTCATCGCCCGCAGAAATATCATTACCGAACGGGGCGTCAACTGCTTCAATGAAGCGGAATACAAACGCAAAGAATGGCTCAAAGCAAATCCGGGAGATATCATCCATGTCGATCTGGATCAGGATGACAGCTGGTTCATGAGCCTGCGCGGTTTCAAAAAGTCACAGGCAGGTACACTGCCGTGTCTGCTGATCTTTGATGATAACTTCCGCAAAACCCATCCTTCCATCAATCTGGTGCCGCTGGAGAGCAGCTACAGCAATCTGAAAAACGGCGGCTATTTTCCGAACCTGACATTCCTGAATATCATGGAAATCTACGGCAGTATCAGTCCCTCGGAGAATATGAAGACCGGATATACGATGTACTTCCTGAAAAAGACGCCGGCGGTGCTTCTGGCCGAGAAGGAAGAAGCCGTCGTCATCCAGCTGCCGCAGATGGATGGTGCAGTCAAAGCAGGCGTGATTGACGGCTATGTTCTGACGGTGAAAGAAGGGGACACTGTCATTTACGAAACGGAACTGACAAAGGACTATTTCGGTAAATCACTGAATCTGAAAAAGAGCGCTCTGTACAAGAACAGAGACGAGAATACTCCGATGAACATCAGCGTTACGATCTGCGAATATGTCAAGGATACCAATGACGGTACTCTGCGGGGTATTGAATCCGATCCGGCACAACTGACAATCGGTGAAAACAATGCGGACGAGACCGTATATTCCGGTCTGTATCTGATGCGGGACCAGTTCTGCAGTTTTGAAGCAGATGATTTCACCCGGGATTATGAAGATATGAAAGTATCGCAGTCGGCATGGCCGGGCGGCAATACAGTCCGGATCAGAGGCGATGAGCTGACGATCGAACTGTCTGCGGTCGCATTTGAATTCCATATGCAGGATCCGGCGGAGCCTGACTTCAGAGGCGATATGACATATTCCCGCGATGCATTTACGATCGGCTGCGAGATCACCAGCCGCAATGGCGATACATGGTATGCGAGAATTACGGATCCGCCCCGGCAGATCAAAGGATCCAATTACGTTGACGCTACGGATATTGAATACGCAGGCAAGGAAAAAACTGTTGTGCCGATCGGCGGCGGACGCACTGTGATCATGACAGATATCAGCTCGCCTGAATCCGGCATAACGCTGTATTTCAGGGACGGTACATTATCGTCTGTTACTCTGAATATCAACGGCAAAAACCAGAGGACAACAACTTCCTGGGAGGAATCCAAAAGCAATGAGACATCCACGACGGATGAATTTACCAGCACAAGAATCATTGAAATCATGAAATAACAGGAGGCGGCTATGAGGAATCTTACCATACTGCATACCAATGATATGCACGGCGATTTTCTGATTGAAAACAGAGACGGAACTGAAAGCGGAGGTCTGGTCCGGCTTTCCGGCTATGTGCAGAGAGAACGCTCCGTCAACCCGGATACGCTGTATGTCATGGCCGGAGACATGTTCAGAGGCTCGGTCATCGACAGTGAGTATCTCGGATTATCCACGATCGATCTGGTCAATATCATGAACCCGGATGTTGCAGCGCTCGGCAATCATGAAGTTGACTACGGCATTGCGCATCTTCTGTTTCTCGAGAAATGTGCAACGTTCCCGATCATCAATGCCAATCTGTTCATTACCATGAACCATGCCCGTCTGTTTACGCCGTATCTGAATATCGACTGCAACGGTCTGCATATTCTCTTTATCGGAATCCTGACAGACGAGGTCATCGCTTCAACCAAGACGGAAAAGGTCATCGGTTCTTTTGTCGATCTGGAAGAAGCAGCCCGTACGGTGGAAAAGATCTGCGACAACTACCGTACGACAGATACCGATCTGACCATTCTGCTGACCCATATCGGCATTGAAAAGGACAAGGAACTCGCAGCCATGCTGGACAGAGAGACCGGTGTCGATCTGATCATCGGCGGCCATTCCCATACGTACATGGAACACCCGGAATACGTCAACGGCATTCCAATCGTCCAGGCAGGGTGGGGAACCGACCAGATCGGCAGACTGGATCTTACCGTCGACGAAGAGAACAACTGCATCCATGAACTGAAATGGCAGTGCGTGCCGATCAATCCGGATACTGCACCGGAAGATCCGGTCATGAATGATCTGATCGATGAATATAAATCAAAGACGGATCAGAAATACAAAAGAGTCGTTACCCATTTCAAAAGAGAACTGACCCATCCTGCAAGAAACATGGAAACAGAACTGGGCAACCTGTATGCGGATATTCTGCAGGATGAAAGTTCCTTCGATATCATGCTGTTCGGATCAGGTTCGATCCGCAATGAAAGACTCGGACCGGTCGTTGAATACTCGGATCTGGTGGAAACTACCCCCTATGAAGACAAGATCTATATGGTAACGGTCACCGGTGAACAGTTCCGCAGGATCGTCAGACATCTGCTGCGGGATGAGGCATGGGGCGGCCATACGGAGTTCTATCAGTTCTCCAGGGGCGTCAGAATCGTCTATAACAGAAGCACAAAACAATTGCTGGAACTCTCTTTCAACGGAAAGGAAGTGACAGATGATCAGCTTCTGCGTCTGGGTATCCAGAGATTCCATTTTGACAATTTCACGGATTTCTTCGGCGTACCGTATGAAGAGGTCATCCGCAACGGCAAACCGAAGGTCGTTGCACTGAGCCAGAACAACATCATCGAAGAATATATGATCACACATCCCAATCTCGATGCCCATATTGAAGGACGCATTACAGTCATCGATGAATGAATATTCCCGGGAACAGCTGTCAGTCACCGGCAGCTGTTCCCACCTTGCCAGAACCGGATCTGTAAAAGGATTGAAAACAGTAAAACAGGGTATATGGAAGTGCCTTGTTTTTTAATTATATAAAGCGATAATAATTCAATGCATTCTAATTTGAGAGGCATACATTTTCAGCAGCCTCGCTTTTTCTTGATTTTCTTCCGCTCATGTAACATAATAAAAAACAGTTAGAAACGGCTAACCGGCGTTTGCCGCCATAACCTGTTATACAGGCCTTCCAAGAGAAGGAGGTGCAGATTGAAAGGGTATCTATCAGTTCAACAGACAGCCGATAAATGGGTGTTTCTGTACGTTGGGTGAATCAGTATATACTTGAAGGAAGAATACCGGGCTGCGGACGATTTGGGCGCGTGTGGGCTGTTCCTGAGGATGCTGTAAAAACGAAGCAGCTTACACAGGGCGTGAAGACGAAGAGGTCTTCTTCTGCTCAGAATATTACAAGAAAATCAGCAGAACTATTTTTTTACCCAAGCAGTTAGCTGACGCTAATGCAAGGGAGATTCTATGTTAATTATGTGTACGGCAATAGGAATAATCCGCTTTTCCTGCTTCCGGCACCGATGATGGTATCGGGTGAGAACCTGTACCACTGATGTATCCGTATTTTATACGATTATCATTACGTCGCACCGGTGCAAAGCGGTCATAAGCGGACTGACTGCTTCATTAAGCATCTGTACCAGCCGAAAGGCTTTTTCGCCTAGCCTTATGAGACGGAGCAAAGTCTCTGCACCAGGCTTTCCGGCCTTTATAAGGAGACCGAGGTCACGGCGGTGGAAGGAATCGGATGCTTCTGCTGCAAGAAGTAAAGGAGTTTCGGGGTATGAAAGAAAAAGACCTGCCGATCGATCTGACAAAACACAAGGTATACTCAAAGAACGCCAAAAAGTGCGTGCAGAAGCTCCTGAACCGCTATTACGATGAAAAAACAGCTGCCATGCTCTGGGAGAAGGTGCAGCTTCAGTACTGCGAATACTTAAAGGACGAGCCGGCGCTGAAGGACCTGAAAATCACGGCCAGCATTTACGATCCGATCCTGATCTTTGCCTGGTATGCGGTCATTCCGGACAAGCCTCCTCTGGAAGAGGTGCAGCAGGACGTCTATCAGAGCTTCTTCGGTTCTTTCGGCCTGATGGGCAAAGTATTCGATCTGAACCGGAAGCTGGACAATAAACTGGCCAGTAAGATCTTTCAGAAGGCCAACAATATCCGGGTCAAGGAGATCAAAAGGTTCCCGGAGTCTTTCCGGATGGGCAGCTGCTCTTACGACAAGGAGAACGGCATCATTCGCTACAGCTTTATCCAGTGCCCGAACGCAGAGTTTGCGAAACGACATCACATGGAAGACGTGCTGCCGGTCCTGTGCAACTGCGACCATCTGGCCATGCAGGCAATCCACGCGTCTTTGATCCGGGAAGGGACCTGTGTGACCTCCGACTGCTGTGACTACTGCATTGTCGGCGATAAGAATCCCATGGCAGCGGAGTATGAATTGAAACAAGCAGACAACGGCCTTTGGATCAGCGAGAAGAAATAGAACGGGGCGGGAGGAACTGTGAAACACATTTGCAGCAGCCTGGCTGGGAAGCGACAGGACGATTGCGCCGGATGAAATGGCGCTTGTCATGACCGACGTGCTGGAATCGCGGCTTCTTCGGACTGTGTTTGACGGATGAGGTCATGTTCCGTCTGCAGCACGGGAGGCTGTACCGGGAGCACACCATCGCAAACGGAGAGTCCGTCTGTGACTATTGGGTCGTCGGGGACAAAATCCGGGATCCGAAGTAGAGAGAAGTAAATTGTCCTCTTCCAGGAGAGAGAAAGGAATCAAGATGATCATCCTGCAGCTTGCTTTGTATTGTGCCCTGTTTACACTGATGGTGAAGATCGGTGTGGGGAACAATGCACTGAACGGTTTATATTTCTATCCCAAACCTGTACAGGAAAAGGTTTATGAACTGGGACTGACAGATCGGAATACGGTCGCAAGGAAGCGGAAACGCTTTATGACTGCCTTTTTCGCAGTCATGGCGGCAGCTCTGCTTCTTATTATCCGTGTCTGGAATGGGATACACAACTTCCTTCCGGTATACCTGCAGGCGCTTCTCTTCCTTGAGGTTATGAACTGGTATGACGGGATCGTGATTGACCGTCTCTGGGTCGGTCATAGCCGGTTCTGGATCATACCCGGCACAGAAGAAATCCCATTCGTACAAACCTGGCCTCAGGTCCTGAAGAAACGCGGAATACTGACGCTGATCTGGATCGCAGGGGCGGCCATAGCTGCCGGGATCATCGTATTACTGTTTTAGGAGGAATCAGATATGGCACGAAAAGATTCGGAACATCAAAAGAAATCTATGAGTATGCTGTTCCGGGGAAAGGCGATCTTCAAACCGCTGAACACAGGCAGGATCGATGAGCATGTCAGCTGCGTCCGGGAGTGGATCGCCAACATCTTCTTCTATACGAAGAACGGCACCACCATCATGATTGATGCCGGCTACAACTATGCACGTTTGCAGGAAAAAATGGGCTGGCTGGACCTGGATCCGGCGACGATCCGGCATATCCTGATCACGCATCAGGATACAGATCACGTTGGTGCTCTGGAGCGGGACAGCGAGCTCCTGTTCAAAGATGCAACGGTCTATATCGGGGAGATCGAAAACCGGTACCTGACCGGTGAGGTCAGGCGGAAGGTGTTCCATGGGGCATATAAGCTGCCGATGGTCAAAACGGATAACCGGAGAATGCTTCTGAAAGATGGCGAAGTGTTCCATATCGGGGATATCCAAATTGAGTGTATTCTGGTTCCCGGGCATACATGGGGCCACCTGGTCTACCTGATCGATGACGAGTATCTTTTCACCGGAGATACGATCTGGTTCGGTGCGGACGGCGGCTACAGTTTCATCAGTACGCTGGCGGAGGACAACAAGCTGGCAGTACAGTCGCTTGAGAAACTGGAGAAGAACATCCGCGCAAGGAACCGGCCGATCAAGATTATTACCGGACATACCGGATGGACAGATGACCTGGACTTTGCCTTCCGGCATAGAACAGAGATCTGCAAACCGTTCACGAAGAAATATACGGATCCTTCAGCTCCGTATGACGGGTATATCGAGGACGATGATACAGAAAATGGCGCAAGAAATACACTGCTTGGAAAGGTGGCAGTCAAATGAAACCGGATTGTAAAAACGGGGTACCGAAGAGCATGGTGTACGGGCTGGCAGGCGGAACCATTGCCGCATTTGCAGCTTTCCTGCTGCCTGGCACGACAGGGACGGTCTTTCACGGAACACCGACACTGCTTGCTGGAAAGAAATAGTCAACAATAACGCTTTGCATGTCTGCAGAATGAGAAATCATTTTTTACTGACCGTCGGTTAGCGAAATCTAACCGATCCGGGATATACGCAGTTAAAATCAAAGAAAAGGAAGGTAATTATGAAAGAAAAGAAAAAAAGCGATCTGGCGGTGCTGCTGGGATATACAGGCAGCTATAAAGGCCTGACTTTCCTGGGCCTTGGTCTTTCAGCGGCCGCCATGGTGCTCGGGATGCTCCCGTACATCTGCATCTGGCTGGTGGCGCGGGATCTGATCGCTGTCGCACCGAACTGGACTGAAGCTGCGGGAATCGCGAAATATGGCTGGATGGCCTTTGGGTTTGCCGTAGCAGGGATTGCTGTATATTTCGCGGCACTCATGTGTACGCATCTGGCAGCCTTCCGGACGGCTTCCAATATCCGTAAAGCCGGTATGAAGCATTTGATGAAAACGCCTTTAGGCTTCTTCGATTCCAATGCCTCCGGGCTTCTTCGAAATCGTCTGGATGGAGCGGCTTCCGAAACAGAAACCTTGCTTGCCCACAACCTGGCAGACATCGTCGGAACGGTGGCCATGTTTATCGCCATGCTGGTCCTGATGTTTGTTTTTGACTGGCGTATGGGTGTTTCCTGTCTGCTGGCAGCAGTTATATCTGTCATTGCCATGGCCACGATGATGGGCGGGAAAAATGCCGGGCTCATGGCGGAATATCAGGCAGCCCAGGATGTAATGAGTAAAGCCGGGACGGAATATGTCCGCGGGATCCCCGTGGTCAAGGTGTTCCAGCAGACCGTGTATTCCTTCAGGGCTTTTAAGCAGGCTATCGAAGATTACAGCGCAAAGGCGGAGCATTATCAGGCGGATGTCTGCAAAGTGCCCCAGTCCGTGAACCTGACCTTTACCGAAGGAGCCTTTGTCTTTCTGGTTCCAACGGCACTCCTTCTGGCACCGGCAGCGCTTAACTCCGGCAACTTTGCCGGGTTCGTTACCAACTTTGCTTTCTATGCGGTGTTTTCTGCCATCATCTCCACAGCGCTGGCCAAAATCATGTTTGCTGCCAGCGGCATGATGCTCGCCAGCACGGCACTTGGAAGGATCAGCGAGGTCATGAGTGCACCGGTCCTTAAGATCACAGACAATCCCCAGGTTCCGAAAGACAACAGTGTGGAATTTAAAGATGTAAGCTTCACTTACGCCGGAGCAGAGAATCCTGCCCTTGATCATGTATCCTTCAAGGTGGAACCCGGACAGACGGTAGCCTTGGTCGGGCCTTCCGGCGGCGGCAAAACAACGGCAGCGAGCCTCATTCCCCGGTTCTGGGATGTCACTTCCGGCAGTGTTCTTGTGGGTGGCATCGATGTCAGAGATACAAATCCTCATGTGCTGATGGGCCAGGTGGCTTTTGTCTTCCAGAATAACCGTCTGTTCAAGACCAGCATTCTGGAGAATGTCAGGGCTTCCCGTCCGGAAGCGAGCCGTGAAGAGGTGCAGGCAGCGCTTACTGCAGCACAATGCGATGATATCCTGGAAAAACTGCCGGACGGTATGGATACAGTCATCGGGACGGAAGGAACTTATCTTTCCGGCGGCGAGCAGCAGCGTGTGGCACTGGCAAGAGCCATCCTGAAAGATGCGCCGATCGTTGTGCTGGATGAGGCTACCGCCTTTGCCGATCCTGAAAACGAAGCCATGATTCAGAAGGCTTTTGCAACGCTTACAAAAGGACGTACGGTCATCATGATCGCCCATCGGCTGTCCACTGTCGTCGGCGCGGACAAGATCATCGTACTGGATAACGGAAGGGTTTCCGAGGAAGGAACCCATACAGAGCTGGTACAGGCAGACGGCCTGTATGCCCGGATGTGGAAAGAATATAATCAGGCAGTCAAATGGCGGATCTCGCAGGTGGATCCCACAGAGGCTGTATCTGCCAAAAAGGAGGTGCAGTAATGTTCGGAAAAGATTTTCAGCGTAAATATGCGCTTACCGATCAGGGTATAAAGAACACAAAACAGGGAACTCTCTTCACGGTTATCGCAAACCTTACGGTCATGGGCGGAATGGGTATCCTGTATCTCCTCATGACGAAGTTCATGGATACTTTGACTGAAGGAGCTCCGCTTCCGAATGCCCTAACCTTTATCCTGCTGACGCTTGCCTTCGTGGTTCTTTCGCTGATCACACATATGCAGCAGTATCGCACGACCTATGGCCTGGTATACAGCGAAGTCAAAGCGGTCCGCATCAGCATTGCCGAGCGCTTAAGAAAGCTGCCCCTTGGCTATTTCGGAAAGCGGGATCTTGCGGACCTGACAGAGACCATCATGGGGGATGTGAACCGTCTGGAGCATGTCTGGTCCCATTGTCTGGGATATCTTTACGGTTCATATATCTCCACAGCAATCATTGCGGTTGCGCTCTTCTGCTATAACTGGAAATTAGCGATTGCCTGCCTGTGGGGCGTTCCGCTGGCCTTCGCTTTGCTTTTCGGAAGCCGCAAGCTGGCAAAGAAGAATTCAGAGATCACAAAAGCAGCGGGAATTCAGGTGTCTGACGGCATTCAGGAAACTCTCGAAAACATTCGGGAGATCCGTGCTACGAATCAGGAAGAACGGTTCCTGAATGAGCTGAACGCGAAAATCGACCACCACGAAAGAACGATGATCCACGGCGAGCTGTCCACCGGTATTTTTGTCAACGCAGCCAGCGTGATCATGCGCCTTGGTGCAGCAACAACGATTCTTACCGGTACGGGTATGATCCTTTCCGGACAGATTGATTTCATGCTGCTGTTTATGTTTTTGCTGGTCATTACCCGCGTCTACGCACCGTTTGATCAGGCTCTGGCTTTGATCGCCGAGATGTTCATGTCTCAGGTCTCCGCCAGCCGTCTGATGGAGATCTATGATGCGAAGACAGCAGAAGGAGAAGATAGCTTCGCGCCGGATGGTCATGATATCGTCTTTGAGAATGTGAGCTTTGCTTACGACAATGAACAGGTCCTGCGCGGTGTAAGCTTCACGGCGAAAGAGGGCGAAGTGACCGCACTGGTCGGTCCTTCCGGCTCCGGCAAGAGCACCTGCGCCAGGCTTGCTGCAAGACTATGGGATATCGACAGCGGTACCATCCGTGTCGGCGGCGTGAACATAGCAGATATCGACCCGGAAACGCTGCTTACCGATTACTCCATGGTGTTCCAGGATGTGGTATTGTTTGACGATACCGTGATGGAAAATATCCGTCTGGGCAAGCACGGTGCTTCAGATGAAGAGGTTCTG